>JBLMZU010000181.1:0-8028 GCA_050258995.1 Bacteroidota bacterium | reverse complement strand
ATGCGGATTATGAAACGGAAAGCCTATCCTAGCGATCTGACGGATGAGCAATGGGCGCGACTGGCGCCGCATTTGCCGAAAGCGCAACCGCGCGGTGCGCCGCGGCGGGTCGACCTGCGTGAAATCCTGAATGCCTTGCTGTACCTGTCGCGCAGCGGATGTCAATGGCGGATGCTGCCTCACGACCTGCCGCCCTGGGAAACGGTGTATGCCTATTTCAGCCACTGGCGCGGGGATGGCACCTGGGAACGGCTGAATCGAGAACTGCGGATCGAGGTGCGGCTGAGTGAAGGCCGGGAGGCGGAACCCAGTGCCGCTGTGATCGACAGTCAATCGGTGAAGGGCACGGAGAGCAGTGATGAGGCGGGCTACGATGCCGGCAAGAAGGTCAAGGGGATTAAGCGGCACGTGCTGGTGGATACGATGGGCTGGATCCTGAAAGTTGTGGTCTTGACCGCCGACATTCAAGATCGAGACGGGGCGCGGATTTTGCTGGCGCAAGTCAAAACCAGTTTGCCGCGCCTGCATAAGATCTGGGCGGACGGAGGCTATGCCGGCAGCCTGATCGAGTGGGTCCTGGCAAGGTGTCACTGGCTGCTGGAGATCGTGAAACGCAGCGACCACGCCCAGGGTTTCGAAGTCTTGCCGCACCGCTGGATCGTGGAACGCACTTTCGGTTGGTTCAATCGGTCCCGGCGGCTGAGCAAGAATTATGAACGTCTGATGGCTTCGAGCGAGGCCATGGTGTATCTGGCGATGTTGCCGCTGATGACACGCAGGTTGGCTAAGCAAGCGACTTCCTTTGCTTAACGGGGACCGCCTCGTATCGCGCCTGTTGTTCGAAAGGAATAGATCATTGAGCATTTGTTAGCACCGTATCAATACTTGTTTGCTTAGCTTCACTTCTTTTTAAGATTCACAATCAATTGCTATCAACCATGCATTTCTTAAACAAGCTCTGAGGCATTCGTTCTCCTTTCCGAGTCCACAAACATCTTTCGCAATTCGGCCTTCATTACCTTTCCATACGGTGAATAAGGCAGGGATGTCACGAACTCGATCCGCCTGGGGATCTTGTATTTTGCCAGGCGGCCCTGGCAGAATCGCAGTAGCTCTTCAGCAGTGACCGAACGATCCGGTTTGAGTGCCACGACCATCAAGCCGGTTTCCCCCCATTTCTCGTCCGGCTGGCCGATCAGTGCGGCATCCTGCACGGAGTCATGCTCGCGAAAGATTGCCTCCACCTCGGCCGCGTAGACATTCTCACCACCGCTGATGATCATATCCTTGAAGCGGCCGGCAATATAGAAAAAGCCTTCTTCATCCATGCGCGCCATATCGCCGGTATGGAACCAGCCATCCTTCAGGACCTCCTTTGTTGCCTGTTCATTGTTCCAATATCCCACACAAACATGCGGGCCTTGAATGAGCAGTTCCCCCGTCTGACCAACCGGCACATCATTCCCAGTCGAATCCACCAACCGCATCCGGCTGTGAAAGATCGGCTTCCCGACCGATCCGCGCTTCCGAAGGGCTTCCTCGTCGGTCATGGAAAAACAATTTACGCCCACTTCGGTGAGTCCGTACCCCTGGCGCAGAGGGAGGTCTGTAGTCCGGGTCCATGCCTCGATCAACGAAGGTGGACAGGGCGCGGCGCCGCTGATAAAAAAGTGGACATGGCTGAAATCAATTTTTTTGAACTGCGGGGCATTCATCCAGACCTGGAACAAAGTAGGAACGCCAAGGATGACCGTGCATTTTTCATCCTGGATCCATTGCAGGGATGCATTCGAGTCAAAGGTACGCGCCAGGAGAATTCGACCTCCTGCATAGAGCAATGGCACAAGGAAGACAAACAACCCGCCTGCGTGAAACATCGGCGTCAGGACCGGCGAGACATCCTTTTCGCTGAGCCCCCAGGAGATCACTGTATTGATCGCATTCCACAAGATTTGCCTGTGTGGCAGCACCGCGCCCTTGGGCCGGCCTGTCGTTCCCGAGGTATAGAGGATGCAATAGGGGTCATCCGCTTCGATTACAGGGCCCCCCAGCTCCGATTGCGAAGCTTCATCCAATAATCCCTCATACGCCTCCGTGCCGGGGATCCCTGCCCCTTCGAGGGAGATAACATACTCTATAGAAACGGAGTCTTTCAGCTCCTCATATACAGATGCAAATTCAGGGCTTACCAATAAAACTTTCGGCTGGCAGTCATTTATGATGTAGGTTAACTCGCGGGAGGTCAATCTCCAATTCAATGGAGCAAAGATCGCGCCGATCTTCCCAAGCCCAAACAATAAATCCACATAAACGACGCTGTTGTGCGCCAGAATGGAAACACGGTCCCCCTTTTGCACGCCATACCGTTCGTGCAGGAAACTGGCAGCGTGGTTCGCACGTTCGTCGAGTTGTGCAAAGCTGTAGCGGACGCCGCTCGCCAGGTCGTAGAGCGCTTCCCGGTCGGGAGTGAGACGGGCGCGGTTGGCAAGGATATCGGCGGAATTCATAAGGAAAAACGGCTGGCGGGAGTGACTCCCGCCAGCCAGCCAATATCAAACCTATTCTAGAACCTTCAAAAAAGCAGCCATGAACTCTTCTGGCTTTTCAATATAAGGAGTGTGGCCCGTATCCGTAATGACAATTTCATCGAACGACCCACCCTGCGCCTTGTACTGTTCCAGGAGATGCCGTGTCTGCCCCACCATGGGCTGCGGAGGATAGACTTCCTCGCCGGGCCAGCCTGGTACATAACCCAGCTTGCCAAGCGTTCCCAGGTCAAAGAAGGAATTGTCGGAGACAATCATATCCGAGTCGCCGCGCACCCACAGGATAAAGGGCTTGTTCTCTGCACCAACAAATTTCTTCACGCTGTCTCCCACGTACTTGGGTGAGATGGCATTGATCGGGCCAAATTTGCCTGGCGCTACATTCGGCCAGTTGGTCGAAGGAACAAAATCACCTGGATATTTCTGCTCGCCAACCTTTTCGGTCATCAGGGAGGTGAGCAGATCCTCCTCGCGGGCAGGCTTGAAAGGCGGCTTCCAGTAGAAACTGTTCATGACCACACGCGGAGAAGCTTGCAGATTGTCACTGGACCGATCGCCTGCTGCCATCAGCTTGGGAAAATCGGCATTGACAACACCACCACCCGAACCTGCGAAATCATCATAGCAAGGCTGTCCATCCAGACCTTTGGAGCCGCCAAAGCCATAAATCGAGCCCGGATTGACAACCGTTCCGCTGAGCACCCGTCCCTGCAGTGCGCCGACCAGTCCGAAAACAATCGTACCGCCCATCGAGTGGCCAACGACATGCGTCTTTTCAATATTGAGCACATCCAGCAGGCATTCGAGATCCTCGATCCAATCGCCCATCCCGCGTGTCGCGTCGATCAACTGATCTTCCGTATCGCCATAACCGCGCAGGTCAGGTGCAATACCGCGAAAACCATCCGGTAGTTTGAGCATAATCTCCTCCCAGTACGTTGCGGAAGAGGCGTTTCCATGCAAGAAAAGAATAGGCGTGCCTTTCTCCGGCCCGCTGAATAGCACATGCATTTTCAAGCGCGGGGTATCCACCATCTTGGATGTGATACCGGGCAGAGTGGGAACTGTATACATCGTTTAAACTCCTTGGTTGATATAGGTTTGGCGTAACTCACGTTTGAGTATCTTGCCTGCAGCAGATATGGGCAGGCTCTCCATGAGACTCACTGATTTGGGGACTTTATATTTCGCCAGACGGTCTGTCATAAATTTCAATAGCTCCTCCTCCGTTGCACGTCGATCAGGTTTTAAAACAACACAGGCCTTGCCCACCTCTCCCCAGCGCGGGTCAGGCAGGCCAATGACAGCACACATGTGGACGTCCGGATGCTGGTACAACACCTTCTCGATCTCGGCAGGATACACGTTCTCTCCGCCGCTGATGAACATATCCTTCTTGCGATCCACGATATAGAAATAGCCTTCTTCATCGTAATAAGCGACGTCGCCGGTATGAAAAAATCCACGTTCATCGACCGCTTCTTCAGTTGCCTGTGGATTGTTGAAATAGCCGGAACAATACGACGGGCCCTTGAGCACCAGTTCGCCCGCTTCATTCGGACCGAGGAAGTTATTTCCGTCATCGATGATCTGCGCGTCCACAAAGAAGTTGGGCCGGCCGATCGAGCCTGCCTTGCGGATGGCATCCTCCGGGGCAAGTGCGAAAATCCCGGGACCGAATTCGGTCATGCCAAAGCCCTGCTTGAAGCGGATGTTCTTTTCGCTTGTATATTTCTCGACCAGCGGAACAGGCAAAGGCGCGCCGCCTGAGGTGCAAAATCGCAGGGAGGATAAATTCGCGGTTTTCCAGTTCGGCGCGGTGGTCAGCATCTGGTACATGGTCGGCACTGCGGCAAAGATCGTAACGTGCTCCCGCTCCAGCAGGGTCAGCACCTGGGCAGGGTCGAAGGTGCGGATGAGGATCGTCGTCCCGCCAAAAATGACCTGCGGCAGGGTGTATACGAACAATCCGCCCGTGTGGAACATCGGGAAAACATTGAGATACACATCGTTGTGGGTCACATCATGAATGACCGTATTGAGCGTATTCCAGGCGATCATGCGGTGTGAGACCTGCGCGGCTTTTGGATGGCCGGTCGTCCCGCCAGTGAAGATCAAGGCCGCCGTATCCTCCGCCTCGAGGCTGGAACAGGTCACGGCTGCGTCTGAAGCGGACTGGAGGGTCTCTTCGAACGGCAGACTTCCCTCAATTCCATTTCCATCCAAATGGAGGCTGATCAGCGGGTAACGTGCAGTCAGCTGAACGACATTGTCTTTAAAATCATCCGAGAAGACCAGGATCTTGGGGGTCGTGTATTGAAAGATCTCGAGCAGCTCCTGCCAGTGCAGGCGCCAGTTGAGCGCGGTGTGGATCGCACCCAGCTTGGAGCAGGCGAAGAAAAGGTCGAGGTGCTCGTACCCATCCCGGGCCAGGATGGCAACCCGGTCCCCTTTCCCAATGCCCTGCGATTTAAGCCAGTTGGCAAGCCTATTTGCACGCCGGTTCGCATCCCGGAATGTCAACCGCCACTCGGGAGTTTTACCCGCGTCGATGAAAGCGAGTCGATCGGGGGAATAGAGTTCGCGCCTGGCAAGATAATCACCGATGTACATATTCACTCCACATGACGATAGACAGAGCCCATCGTCAACCGTCTATTCCGTTGTCCATCTCCAAACCGAGGCCGCCATTGTAATCCCGCCGCCGCTGGCACAGAACAGGACCACCTCACCCGGTTTGGGCCCCTTGCCCTGTGCGATCGCGTCATCCAGGGCCATGACCACGCACGGTGAGCCGGTGTAGCCCCATTTATCCATGACCCAGTGCGTCTTCGAGAGTGGTTGATGCAGCAGATCCATCATGTTTTCAATCGTCCGCAGATTCAACTGGGTGAAGAAGAACTGGTTCACATCCTTGAAGGTCAAACCTGCCCTGTCGAGCGCGCCCTGCATAAGCTTGGGCCAGTACTCGGTATTGAACGTTTTGGGGAATTTGCGAACGAACTCCACTTTTGGAGATCCAAACTGCGCCAGGTTTTCCGGTGTGCTTGGGCGATAGGTTCCGCCGGAGTAGATACCCAGCGCATCGTGGAAGGAGCCAACTGCCAGAAGATTAGAACCCAGGAAACCCGGCTCTTCGCCCACTCCGAGCACGGCAGCACCGGCGCCATCGGCAAAAAGGTTGGCCGTTTTCTTGTCCTTAAAATCCAGAAAGCGGCTCATGCCGTATCCGCCCGTGACCAGGATGTATTTCATGGCCTGGTCCGTCATCAGATAGCGGGCCCCCTGGTCGAGCGCGGTGACCCAGCCCGCGCAGGCAGAATTGATATCGAAACAGCCGGCCTTCTCCGCACCCAATTTGCTTTGCACGACCACCGAAGTGCCCGGCGAGAGATAGTCCGGTGTATCGGTGGAGACAATGATCAGGTCCAGGTCGGAGGCGGAAATGCCCGCCCGGGTGAGGGCCCTCTTGGATGCCTCGACGATCAAATCGGACGTCACCTGGTCCGGGGCCATCCAGCGGCGCTCGCGGATGCCCACATTCTCGATCAACCAATCGCTGGTGGGTTCGCCCAAAAGCGCGTCCACCTCGGCATTGGTCACGACTCGTTCTGGAACATAACTTCCCGTACTTAGGATTTGTACGCTGCGCATGGACTCCTTATTCATATTCATACGAAGCTTCGATATAGCCCTTCAATCCCTGCCGCAGGATCTCGCGCCCATCGGAGGTGACGCCCAGGCCATACAGGAAACCGGTCTTGGGCACTTCATAGGGAGGATGTTTTGCAAACTTCACGCCTTCCACCAGGTCCTTGACGAACTCCTCCGCTATACCCGGCTGGGTCTGCGGCAGAGTGATGCAGAAGTGGAAGCCGGGTGGATTCTGGCAGCCGTTCATCCGCCAGCCTTTCATCGCCAGATAGTCATTTACAAAGTAGGGATTCACTGTATCAGAGGTGAGGCTGATCAGGAAGGTACTTTTTCCCATAATGTGCAGCTCGGGAATTCCGGCGATTCCCGCGCGTATCTTGTCCGCAGTATCCATGATCGCCCGCGCGGCTTTCAGATAACCTGCCTCTCCCATGCAGACCATGGCCGCCCACATGGCCGCGCTCAAACCGGCCGAGCGGCTGCCCTGCACGGTGGGAGAAGCATAAACGCCACCTGCCCAGTCCTCCTGCGCATAAAACATGTAACGCCTCAAATCCCTGCTGCGGAAGTTGATGCTGGAGGTTCCCTTCAAAGAATAGCCGTACTTATGGGTATCGCAGGAGATCGAAGTAACGCCCGGTAAACGAAAGTCGAACACAGGCACATCATAGCCAAGCTTCTCGATCCACGGCAGGATGAATCCGCCCAGGCAGCCGTCGACATGCAGGCCGATCTGGTATTCCAGGGCGAGGTCAGACAGCTTGCTGATGGGATCCACGACCCCATGCGGATACGAGCCGGCCGATCCGGCCAGCGCGACGGTATTGGGTGTAATCTGCGCCCGCATGGCCTCCACGTCTGCTTCGAAGTCCGCATTCACAGGGACACGGATCACCTTCATCCCCAGGTAATGGGCCGCCTTGACATGTGCGGGATGGATCGTCTCCGGAGCCACCACCTCGGGGGCCGTGATGCCTTTTACATCCCGCCCCCATTCGCGGTAGACGTACATGGCGTTATAAATACTTTCCGATCCGCCCGATGTGACGGCACCGCATTCCTCGTCATTGGGGTTGGCCCTGCTCACCTCTTCGCCGTGCAGCATTTTACCGATCATCGCCAGCACTTCGGCCTCGAACTTGGTCCCACTGGGGCACAGGTCCCGCTGCAGAAGGTTGACGTAGGAATACATGCTGAAGACCTTGTTCAGGAAGGCATAGTGCTCCATGCCTCCATGGTACATGGTGCCGGAACACTGCCCTCCCTGCCACTTCTTGTTTTCCGCCTCCGACATATGGGCGATCTCATCCAGGACTTCCTCCTCATCCCTGCCCTTCTCTGGAAGCTCACTGTAGACTTTGAAGATCCTGCTGTAGGGATGCATATCGCCAAACAGATCCATTGATTCCTGCTCGTCAGACATAATTGGCTCCTTGAGGTGATGAAAGTTGTTGCTATTTTCTATCTATTCAAAGCGTGGAAGACCGGCCGGATTCTTTTCCGGGCAGCCATAAACTGTGCAAACATCCGGTCGTAGACTGCACGGTTCTTCGGGTCGGGCTCGAAGATGCGATCAAATTTTATTAGATTCGGGATCTCCTCCAGCTTGACCAATCCAAGATGCTGAAATGCGAGCAGCGCGATCCCGATCACATTGTTGTTGCGCGGGTCGGCCTGACGATGCATCGGAAGCCCGACCACGTCTGCCATGATCTGCGACCAGACATCTGACAGCGCGCCGCCGCCTGTCAAACGCCAGTACTGAAACGGCCTGCCGATCAGCTTTTCAGAGGGGCCGCGCAGCCAGCGCCAGTTCATGGCCAGACCC
>JBLMZU010000180.1:0-23994 GCA_050258995.1 Bacteroidota bacterium | reverse complement strand
GTTGTTTTTACAAGTTTAAGAACGAACCCCGGTTGGTTGGGAAAGTATTTTTCATTGATCTGCTTGAGGCTTTTGTCCTTGTTTGATTCTGCCGGTATGTTGAGCGCCTGAAAAAGGACGCCGTGATGGATCTGATACATCCTTTCTATGAACGGGACCGTCATCCAGTCCTGGATCAGAGCGACATCTGTTTCAGGCTGCTCAGTCTTGAACGGGGGCGGAGGGGGGCGATGCTTGCGAACCTCGCTGTATGCATATATAGTTCGCAGCCCAAAAAAAGCAGCGATCCATATTCCAAAGATGATCAAAGCTGAGACCAGGACGCGTTGTAGAAAGGGGCTCATACTAATCCTGCCACTCCAGCTCGAACTCACCGATCGAGACGGTGTCTCCCTCCTGCACACCCGCCTGGCGCAGCGCCTCCTCGACTCCGAGCGTTGCCATGATCTTTTGGAAGCGGCGCACGGAGCCGTCATGCTGCCAGTAGGTCATGGAGGCCGCCCGCTCGATGGCCGCGCCGGAGACGCGCCACTCGTTGCCTCCTTCCCGCGTCACCACAAAATCGCGCGGGTCCTCCTTCGGCTTGTAGACGGGCAGCGGTAATTCCTCCTGCTCGAGCGGCGGGGCCTCCTCCAGTTTTTGATAGGCCAGGATCAAAAGCTCGCGCGTATTGGTACGCGCCAGCGCGGAGATCGTCATCAGCTCCACTTTGAGTTTCTTGAACTGCTTCTGGATAGCGGCCAGTTTTTCCTGGACTTCGGGCTGGTCGATCTTGTTGAGGGCCACGATCTGTGGCTTTTTCCCCAGGTTCGGGTCGAAAAGCGACAACTCCGAATTAATCTGGCTGTAATCGGCAACCGGGTCGTCCGACAGGCCGTCCAGCAGATGGACCAGGACACGCGTCCGCTGGATGTGGCGCAGGAAGTCATGTCCCAGCCCGGCGCCCTGGGATGCGCCTTCGATCAGCCCCGGGATGTCGGCCAGCACAACCGTGGTGTCATCGTCGATGTTCGCCACTCCCAGGTTCGGTTCGAGAGTGGTGAAGGGATAGGGCGCGATCTTTGGCCGGGCGTTTGTCAGCACCGAGAGCAAGGTTGACTTCCCCGCGTTCGGGACGCCGATCAGCCCGATATCGGCGATCAGCTTCAATTCCAGGCGGATGTGCTTCTCCTCGGGAGGCTCCCCTTTTTCGGCCGTACGCGGCACCTGGTTGCGCGAAGTGGCGAAATGCTGATTCCCGCGCCCGCCTCGCCCGCCTTTGCATACATTCAGTTGTTGACCGGGATCCTTCAGATCGCCGATCAACTCCCCTGTTTCCGCGTCAAAAAGCACTGTGCCAGGCGGAACATAAAGGATGAGGTCATTCCCATAGCGGCCCGACATTTGAGAGGGTCCGCCATTGACCCCGTTCTCTGCCTTGAACTTTTGATTTTTCCTGTACGAGGATAGGGTGTTAAGCGTGGGCCTGACCTCGAAGATCACATCGCCACCTTTGCCGCCATCCCCACCATCGGGTCCGCCCTGGGGAACAAATTTTTCCCGTCGGAAATGCACCATGCCATCTCCGCCTTTGCCTGACTTTACATGGATTTCTACCTGGTCGATGAACATGGAGACATTATAAACGACCGCCCTCCTTTCATCCCAAATCGACAACAAAACTTCATATTTGGGAAAGGGCTATAATCACTTTGTTTGGAACCTTTTGGGCCGCCTCTGCAACATACAAATGGGATTTTGAAATGCGCATCCACTTTCGCCTGCTGACCGCCTGTCTGGTCCTGGTGGCGGGAAGCTTGTCCACCGTACCGGCTCTCGCGGGGCCTCAACGCAGTCTACTGTTCCAGGAGGAGACTTCCACGCCTGAGCTGTCTGCGCCCACCGCGGCGGAGATCATCGAGGCAGTCAATCTCCTCAGGCTGCAGCATGGACTGAATCCCCTGGCGGTCAACGATGTGCTCATGGAAGTGGCTGCCGGCCAGGCGAACGCGCTGGCCGCAAGTGGCGGGGCCATTGGGCACGAGCGTCCCTGTGGGATGACGCTGGGACAGGAACTGCTCGTCAAGGGTTTTCCCCTGTGGGGCGATCTTTCGATGGACGGCTATCGGTCTGAAAATTGGGGCACTGCCATGACCGCCCAGGATGCCATCTCCATGTGGCTCAGCGATGACCTGCACGCCAACACAATGCTTTCTCCAGACCGCAGTGATATCGGCGCGGCCGTGGCGGTCGGTGACCAGATCTATGTCGTTTTGGAGACCGCGCTCAGCACGCCGAGCAGGCAGCACCAGGGCAGCGCCTACGATATCCTGACCAGCATTCCCGCGACACAGGCGGCCTGCATGGGATGGTCCACGCAAAACGCCAGCTACGTGGATCTATCCCAGTATTCGATCCCGGTCGCGCTCAGCACAGCACGGCCTGATGGGGATGTGGTCCACGAAGTCCAGTACGGCCAGACCCTGTGGAGCATTGCCATTCAATACGGGACCACCATCGAGCAGATCAAGCGCCTAAATAACCTCACCGATGATACCGTGGTCTCTGGCTGGAAATTACTTGTTCAAAAGGGCGCTACGCAGCCTGCGCCGTTTACTCCGATTCCGAAAGAGGTTGCAATTGCAACCCGGGCATTATTCACAGCCAGTCCAACCGTTACACCCATCCCGCTGGTGGAGGAGCGACTGAGCCCCTTCGAGGCTGGAGATTTTCTCAAGAAGAACGGTGTAATTGTGGTCGCCCTGCTGATCAGTTTTTCGGTGTTGGTTGCAGGAATCGTAGGATTTGGAAAAAGGAGACCCTAAACCTTACAGTTTTGTCCGCTTTACCTTGAAATAGGAAAAAAATGGGGGAAACCCTGTATTGCGTTCTGCCCTGTATGGCTTAATATGTCTACATGACAGATGAACAACTTCCCCACAACAATGTCTCACCATACCAGCAGGGTGTTTTTCTCATCATCAACAAACAGATGATCCCCTTGAAAAAGCCGGTAACCACTCTCGGGCGCCAGATTGGGAACGATATCGTCTTCCAGGAGGAATTTCTGTCCCGCTTCCATGCCGAGATCATCCACGAAAATGGCAAGTACATCCTGGTTGACAAGGACTCCACGAGTGGTACCTATGTCAACGGAAGGAAAATTGACCGATGCGTGCTCAACTCGGGTGACCTGATTGCGCTTGCGAACATCTTCATTATGTTCGTGAACAATAATCCCAGGATCGTGGGGAAATCCATGGGAACCACCCAAAGCCTGCGTCAAACGGGAACTTCCGGGCAGAATAAATAAGATGGATACACACGCTTCCACCATTTTGATCATCGACGATGAGCCCGCGCTTTTACTGGGGCTGGCGGCCACGATAAAGCGGCAGGGATATAACGTGCTTACAGCCTGTGATGGCCGGGACGGATTACAGAAGGCCCGGGAATGCCTGCCGAACCTGATCCTCTCCGATGTGATGATGCCGCCTCCCAACGGCTTCGAATTGCGCCGTCTCATGAGCCAGGATCCCCGGCTGGCGCCCATTCCCTTCATTTTCCTCACCGCCCGGACCGGTATCGATGACCGGGTGAACGGAATCCGGGATGGCGCGGACGATTACATCACCAAGCCCTTTATCACGGAGGAACTGCTGGCCCGGGTCGAAGCCGTGCTCAGACGGGTGAGAATGGAGCAGACGCGCGTTCGCGATGAGGTGCAGGAGCAGGCCCGGCAGGATATGGAAAAATTAAAACAGGAAATCCTCCAGAACTTCCACCATGAGATGTGCACACCTCTCACCAATATCATCATGCCGCTGGAGCTGGTCGTCAATAAGAAATTCACTGATCCCGAAGAACAGATACGCTTTATCCGCATGGCGATCTCCAGCGTGGACAGGCTCGAGTCTCTGGTGAACGACTTTGTCCTGATGACAAGTATTGACTATGGAAACCTGAATGTCATCCGCCAGCCGATTGATATTAAAAACCATATTCTTGTGCCGGCACAGAAACGGCTGGCTCGTTACCAGGATAAGGGGCTGGAATTCGCATTTGAAATTACAGGCCAAAAGATGATTGCTGCCCCGCGCCGGGAGTTTACGCACGCGGTCGTACACCTTTTGGATAATGCCTTTAAATTCAGCCCGGCAGGCGGCAGGGTGAGTCTGCTGGTCGATCATACGGCTGATGGGGGAGCTGTCATTACAGTTGAAAACGACGATGTCACTATTCCGCCTGAATTGCGTGAGAAGGTCTTTGAACGTTTTTATCAAATCAGCCAGGGGGATGCCCGGGGGTATGAAGGCCTGGGTGTGGGCTTGTTCATTGCCCGCCAGGTCTTTAGAAGATTGGGAGGCGATGTGGTCGTCCTTGATTCACCTTCTGGCTGCCGGGTACAGGCCGTGCTTCCAGACAGAATGCCTGGCGACATCTCCTATGGATGATGGGACGCATCCCTTTCCGATGTTATCCAAACGTGGAAGTCAACAGTCCCGGCAAACGAGCCGCATCTGGGAGGATGATCTGCCCACCCGCGCCCTGTTCGAACAGATCGGGGAATGTGTTTTTATTATCGGCATGGACTTCCGATATCTGGCGGCCAACCAGCAGGCACTGAGCCTGCTAGGCTATGAAGCTCATGAATTGTTTGGCAAACCCGTCAGTGATGTGATGACCCAGGACGATGCCCTCGGACACGGCTCCCTGATCGAAGAGCGGACCAACCTCTTCGAGCGGATCCTGAAGCGCAAGGACGGCACCACCCTGCCTGTGGAGATCAGTACCTCCGTGGTCTATGGTAAGACCGGTGAGCCGGTCTACATTCAAAGTGTTGCCCGTGATATTTCCGAGAGAAAGAACGCCGAAAGGGTCCTGAAGCGGCATACCAAGATCCTGTCCGTGATCGCCGATGCGACGGCCAGACTGTTGCGCTTCTCCAGCATCGAAGTAAAGATTCCTGAAGTGCTCGAGTCGCTGGGCATGGCCATGGGCGTCAATTGCTGTGCGATTTTTGAGATCAATACTTTCTTTGCGGTCCCCTCTGTAAATATACGTTATCAGTGGATGAAGGATCATATCAGCAAGTATGATTTGCTTTCCGCGATCGACGCACACCTCCCGGATTTGCTGAACGTCAGCAGCGGCTGTTTTTCCTTTCGGGAAGTGGATCACAGCGATGTCTCATTCTCCAACTCGGCAATGGTCGCCATTCCGATCAATGGAGGATTGGGCTCATCGGGTTTCCTGGGTTTCTTTGGATCCGAAAGCATCAATTCCTGGTCTGCTTCCGAGCTCGATGCAGCGCAGACAGCCGCCAATCTGATCGGCTCCGCTTTGCTGCGGAAAGGCTATGAAGAAACGATCCGCCTCAATGACACCCGCAACCGTATCATCCTGAGCGCCCTGCCTGATCTGCTGATCAGGATCGACATCGATGAAAATATCCTGGATTACAGCGCCAATTCCGATCATCCTTTATATATCGACCGAGACCTCGTCACAGACAAGAGATTGTCCCAGATCTGGCCCGAAGAAATCGTGCGCAGGATCATCGGAAAAGTAAATGAAACTATGTTCGTCTCACGTTTCCATGTCGATGAGTTTCATCTGCCTCACAGCAATCACGCGTTCGAATCCCGGCTCTATCCCATTAGCTCGGGAGAAGCGCTCATTGTGATCCGAGACATTACCGAGCAGGCCAAGCTGAACGAGATGAAGTCGGATTTCATCAACCGTGCCTCCCACGAACTGCGCACCCCGCTGACCTCCGCGATCCTGATGACCGAGTTGATCCTGGGAGGGGGATCCCCGGAGGAATTAGATGAATACTGGCGTACCCTGAAAAGCGAGCTCAATCGCCAGAAGATCCTGATCGACCGGCTTCTGATCGCGGGCAGACTGGAGAGCGGCATGATGAAGCTTGAGATCGCTCCCATGGATATCCTGCCGGTACTGGAGGAGTCCGTGCTGGCGGTCAAGCCGATCGCAAACAAGCGGGATGTTTCCTTGCAAATCGAAATGGACGGACGTCCCCTGTATGTGCTTGGAGATCGAAGCGGACTGCAGCAGGTTTTCATTAATCTGATCAATAACGCGGCCAAGTTCTCAGAGACCGGCAGGGCTGTCAGGATCACCGCTACGGAGGAGGCAAAGTACATCCTGGTCGCCATTGCGGACAGCGGCGTGGGAATTCCGGAAGAGGCCGTCCCTTATCTGTTCGACCGGTTTTACCGGGCCAAAAATGTGACCATCGCTGAGATACCGGGCAGCGGCATCGGGCTGTATATTGTCAAATCCATTCTGGATGAATTGGGCGGCAGTATTCAAGTGGAAAGCATGGTAAACCGAGGGACAACCTTTATCGTAAGCTTAAAGCGGGCGACAGCTTTTCCGACGGCGTGATACAATCCCGCGCGGATGAACTGGCATAAAACCACTCTCGAATTCTCAACCGCTGGCAAGGGATTGCACGATGTTACTGAGGCTGTGCGCACTCAACTGCACACCTGGAACGTGAAGGAAGGCATGTGTTTTCTCTTCCTTCCCCACACCAGCGCCTCTTTGGTCCTCAGCGAGAACTGGGACCCAACTGCGCGTGCCGACCTGGAGACTTTCATGGAACGTCTGGTCCCCGAGCGGGATACCTGGTATACGCATGACCTGGAAGGTCCCGACGATGCCACCTCCCATATTCGTTCCATATTGACGGACACGAGCCTGACGATTCCTGTGGGTGATGGGAATTTATCCCTGGGTACCTGGCAGGGGATTTACGTCTTCGAACATCGCTCCCGCCCGCATCGGCGGCACTTGTTAATGCGGGTGTTGAGTGTGGCATAAAAAGAGCCGGGCAGAATTCACCCGGCTCCTGTCTACTTGTTTCCTGAATTACTTCTTCTTCCCAAATTTCTTCATCAAAATATCTTCCAACGTCGGCTGGCCGATCTCCTGCAGCTCGTAGCGCACGCGCTGGTAGGGCTTGGTGATCTTAATCACGCGGGTCAGGTCGATCGGGGTGCCTACCACCACCATGTCCACATCGGACTTGTTGATGGTCTCCTCCAGATCGCGCATCTGGGCGTCGCCGTAGCCCATGGCGGGCAGGATGGGGCCGGTCTTTGGATATTTGGCATAGGTTGCGGCAATGGATTTGACTGCAAACGGACGGGGGTCCACGATCTCCTTGGCGCCGAAGCGGCGGGCTGCCACGTAACCGGCGCCGTAGGCCATTTCACCATGTGTGAGCGTGGGACCGTCTTCCACGACCAGGACGCGTTTGCCGCGGATCGCTTCTGGATCATCCACGAAGAGCGGGGAGGCGCCTTCGATCTGGATGGCGGTAGGGTTCAGCCTGCGCAGCGACTCACGGACCCTCATCACACTTTCGGGATCGGCGGTATCCACCTTGTTGATGACGAACACATCCGCAAGACGGACGTTGGTCTCACCGGGATAGTAGGAGGTCTCATGTCCCGGGCGGTGCGGGTCGGCGACGACGATCTGCAGGTCGGGGACGTAGAACGGGAAGTCATTGTTGCCACCATCCCACAGGACGATGTCCACTTCCTTCTCCGCCTGGCGGACGATCTTCTCATAGTCCACGCCAGCATAGACGATCACGCCGTTGTCGATGTGCGGCTCGTATTCCTCGCGCTCTTCGATCGTGGTCTGGTGCTCATCCAGGTCATCGTAATCGGCGAAGCGCTGCACTTCCTGGCGGACGAGGTTGCCGTAGGGCATCGGGTGGCGGATCGCTGCGACCTTGTAGCCCATGTCCCGCAGGATCAGGGAGACGCGCCGGGTGGTCTGGCTCTTGCCAGAGCCGGTGCGGACGGCGCTGATCGAGACGACCGGCTTGGTCGATTTGATTTGCGTATAGTGAGTACCCATGATCCGGAAGTCGGCACCGGCTGCATTCACCATGGAAGCCTTGTGCATCACATATTCATGCGGTACATCGCTGTAGGCAAAGACCACCTGCTCCACGCCGTGCTGCTTGATCAGGTCGACGAGTTCCTCCTCTGCCCGGATGGGGATCCCGCTCGGGTACAGGTCGCCGGCCAGCTCAGGCGGATAGAGGCGCCCTTCGATGTCCGGGATCTGGGTGGCAGTGAAGGCCACGACTTCGTAGTCCTTGTTGCCGCGGAAGAACGTATTAAAATTATGGAAATCACGTCCTGCCGCGCCCATGATAAGAGTTTTGACTGGCATAGGATTCTCCTATAAATAAAGCCCCGCTGAGGACAGTGTCCGGAATGACTCCGCTTTGGTTTTGAGCCCTTCCGTTTTTACCCAGCTTGACTTGATTACCGCTTTACATCGCATTGCGAGCCGAACGCGGAGCAATCTCCCGGCCCGTAGAGTTCATCATTTCACCAAATTCCACCAATATGCAAATGGCGGCACGAGATTGCTCCGGGCTCACGCCCTCGCAACGTCAGAATGTAAAATAAAAAAGGCTAAACGTAAAGGGAACGTTTAGCCTGATTTTTACATGACGTCGGGCGCCTGAATATCCAGAAGACGCAGGGCACTGGCGATCACCTGCTTGGCGGCAGCCACCAGCCGCAGCCGGGCAACCTTCATCTCCTGCGTTTCGCTCTGCAGCACCGGCACCGCGTGATAGAAGGAATGGAAGGCATTCGCCAGGTCGTAAACATAGGCGGCCATCACCAGGGGCCGGTATTCATTGGCAGCCTGTTGCACGGCGTTCGGGAAGCGCGAGATGATTTCGATCAGCTCTATCTCGTGCTTCGTCAATTCATAGTCAAATACCGAATGACCTGCCTCTGAAGTCAGTTCTGCCCCATTCGCTTTCTTCAGGATGGAGTTGGCCCGTACATGAGCGTTCTGGATGTAGGGTCCCGTTCTGCCATCAAAGGATAGTGCTTCATTGACGTCAAAAACAATATCCTTATGATTATCCACTGAAAGGATGGAGTACGTGAGTGCTCCAAGCCCGATCTGCCTGGCGATGTTTTCGCGCTCCTGTTCCGGAATGTCGCCGCTTTTTTCGGATTCCACAGCCAGCACGCGCCTGACTGCTTCATCGGCGACATCCTTGAACAGGACGACGCGCCCGCGCCTAGCCGAGATTGCACCTTCAGGCAGGGTAATGAAGCCATAGGAAAGGTGATAGCACTTGGCAGCCTGGGGAAATCCCCAGAGCTCAAGAATTTTAAAGACCTGCTGAAAATGCAGATCCTGCCGGAAATCCACCACATAGATGGAGCGATCGACATGATACTTCTCGAACTTGATCCTGGCGAGCGCCAGATCTTTCGTCAGATATAAAGAGGTGCCATCACTGCGCAGCACCACTGCCGTTCGATACTTTTCCTTGTTCAGACCCAGCTTCTCGTCGATCTTTACAATTACGGGTCCTGCAGGCCGCTCATCCTCGGCGATGCCCCTCTGGATCAGTTCATCGACAATCGCCTTGGAAGGCTCATCTGCTTCGCTCTCGTAAAACCAGACATCGATCTTGATATCCAGCATATTCAGGATGTCGCGTAGCTCGATCAGACTCCACTCGCGCGTCTCCCGCCAAAGCTCCCGAACCTCGGGATCTCCTGCATCCCATTTGCGGTACATTTCCCGGCGCTCCGCCTCGTATGTCTCGCGCTGGGCGATCTCTTCAGGAGTTTCCATTTCCTTCTTTTCGAGCTTGGCCGTTGCTTCGGCATAGATCTTCAACAACCACTGGCCTCGCTCATGGATCCCTTCGGGCTCCATGCCCTTGTAGAACTTGTTGTACGCCCAAATGACAGTGATGACTCCCAGCCCCAGGTCCCCGGGATAGGAGGCACGGATGGTGTCAAAGCCGGCAAACTCTACAATCCTGGCCAGCGATTCCCCCAACAGGGCCGTCCGTGCATGCCCGATGTGGAACGAATGATGGGTGTTTGGCTGGGCATATTCGACCATGACCCGCTCATTTTTGGGCGCGCCGCGTCCAAAGTCGGCGCGCGAGGCGAGCACTTCGTCCACCACTCGACGGGCATATTCGGAGGTCGTGAAGTATAGATTGAGATAACCCTTGACCGCCTCGATGTGGCTGATGCCCGGGACACTCCCGATCTCAGCTTTGACCTGTTCGGCCATTTCCTGGGCGCGCTGCGGCACGGGTATCTTTTTACCCTTCCCGGCCCGCACTTCATTTGCCGCGGTCTGGAAGAAGGAAGTGGAGATGCCCCACTCGCCTGAGAAGGGAATGGCCTGCCACTTCAATTCCGCAAGTGCGATGTCGTTGGCGGCGCAATAGGCTTGGATTTTGTCTTCAATGAGCTGCTGTTCTTGTTGAAACATAAGCAAATCAATCCTGCTGATAATTCGATTATAGACTTCCCATGCGTTTGTGGGAGGGGTGGAAGAAATAAAAACGGGAGCCTCGCGACTCCCGCTTTTGATTGCAGAAAGAATTACTTGGATTTCTTGGTGCTCTTCACTTTGGGAGCGCCTTCGCCCGGCTTGAACGAGGCAAGTTTCTTCATCAGGCGGCTCTTACGGCGGGCGGCGTTGTTCTTGTGGATCACGCCTTTTTCAGCAGCCTTGTCGATGGCACTGATCGCCTTTAAGACAGCTTCCTTTGTTTCCGGGTCTTCTGCTACAAATGCAGCGCGAGCCTGGTTGACGGCAGTACGGGCAGCGCCGCGTACGTTGCGGTTGTTGAGACGACGCTTCTCGTTCTGTTGGTTTCGTTTGATTTGTGACTTGATATTAGCCAAGGTCTTCCTCCAAAAAATTCTAGTCGCAACCCCGCTGCTGCGGGATCATTTCTTTAATGACGGCGATGTATTTTACATGAGGCCGCAGGATTTGTCCAGCAATTTGGGCAGACACTGTCTGCCACAGAGCACACGGAGATCACAGAGAATTTTAGAAGTTCCTCTGTGTGCTCCGTGCCCTCCGCAGTAGATAGATTTATTGCTTCGCCGTAATGACTACGAAGTAACCGCCAAACAAACTCTTGTCCGATTTGACGTAGGCGATGCCTGCGACGTTCGAATCGGCCTTCAGAAGTTGTTCCTTATCCTGGGGGTTGTTCAGCCACCAGTTCAGGGCATCCTGGGGCGTGCCGGTCGGGGAGGCGAAGATCAATTCCGCCACACCCGTCCCGGTGAAACCTGCCTTGGTCACGCGCTCCTCCGGGGTGGATTTGTCCAGGCCGATGTCGCTGAAGTAGTTATTGCACAGCATGTCGGCCGCATGGTTTTTGGCTGCCGTGGTGAGCTGGGCGTTCGTGTTCAGGGCCGCCAGACTGGCCTTGGTTCGTTCCCCATTGATCAAGGTTTGCAGTTGGTTGACGAAGGCATTGTCTTCCTGGAAGGCGCATTGTGCAGAGGCGCCACTGGCGGGTGTGCCAGCAGCAGCCGTCGCCGCCTGGGTCACTGCCTGGCCTGCCGCAGCGGTCGGCGTCACAGGCGTGGACGTGGCAGGCAGGGTGGGAGTCGGGGTGACCAGGTTCACAGGGATCTTCAGAATCTGACCCACCTGCAGGGCATTTGCATTCTCAATCTTGTTTTCCTGAATAATGTTATCGGCGATGCTGTTGAATTTGAACGCGATGCCGGCCAGGGTATCGCCCGGCAGGACGCGATAATCGATCAACGTTCCGCTCCGCACACTGGCCGGGATCGGCGTGATGGTCGGTAGCACGCTTCCAGGAGCAGGGATTCGGATGGTCTGACCTACAAAGATCACGCCATTATTGGCTTCCATTTGAGTCTGGTTCTCATAATAGATGAGAAGGCTTCCATCCGGGCCGAGATTGAACTTTTGCCCGATCGATTCGAGCGAGTCACCTTCCTGGATCACATAATCCTGCGGTCCCGATGGCGTGACGGTCAGCGTGATGGTAGGAGTTTCGGTGATGGTAGGGGTTACTGTAGGAGTAGATGTGCTTGTCGGGGTGAACGTCAGGGTGGCTGTGGGTGTATCTGTTGCCAATATCTGGCCGAGCGGCTTGCCCGGGCTTGCCAGCCAGACCACCAGCAGGATCACGCCCAGGATGACCAGTGCAACGGCGCCGTAGATCAGCCATGGACCCCTTTGATTCCGCTTTTTATAGTTGTTCAACAGGTTTGATGAACTTGATGGGTTTCGATTCAGCATTTTATATCCTTTGCAGAAGGGATACGCAGAACTGCATCCCTCTTGGCAGTGAAAATACAGAGTGCCGCATAATTTACTTAACCTGATACCTGAATTTCAACCTATAAATTCATTAAGTTAAATTTTTATGGGACAGGCCGTAATTCTACCTGAAAAAATGGGGATTTTAAGGGGCGTTTGTGAGTAAGGAATAAGTATCCCTGCATCGCTCTCTCTCATTAAGAGTTTTGCTTCTCGATTGGTTTTGTTGGTTGGTATTCCAACAAAAAAGAGGCATACGCGGCACCATGTAAAACGCCCCAAAGGTCTCTGCGGTTCCGTTTTGGAAAAATGAAAGAGGAGAGACGATTTCACCTCTCCTCTTTGGGTTAGCTGTGGTTCAAATGCGCCTTCAGAAACTGGCCTGTGTAGGATCCCTTCACCTTCATGACCTGTTCCGGGGTACCCTCTGCGATTAGATATCCTCCCCGATCACCCCCTTCGGGACCGAGATCGATCAGCCAGTCGGCGACCTTGATGATGTCGAGGTTGTGCTCGATGATCAGGACCGAGTTGCCCGCGTCCACGAGCCGCTGCAGGACCTCGATTAGCTTGTGGACATCGGCTGCGTGCAGGCCGACGGACGGTTCGTCCAGGACGTAGAGCGTGCGCCCGGTCGCCCGGCGGGAGAGCTCCTTCGAGAGCTTGACCCGTTGTGCCTCACCGCCAGACAGGGTGGTGGCCGGCTGCCCGACGCGAATGTAGCCAAGACCGACCTCCTGCAGGAGTTTCAGCTTGTTGAGCATCGGCGGGTAGTTCTTGAACTCCTCAAGAGCGTGGTCCACGGTCATGTCGAGGACGTCGGCGATCGAGTATTTTTCGCGGAACAGGACCTGCAGTGTTTCGCGGTTGAAGCGCTTGCCGTGGCAGACGTCACAGGGCACGTAGACATCCGGCAGGAACTGCATTTCGATGCGCAGCTCGCCCTGTCCCTGGCAGGCTTCGCAGCGTCCGCCGTGGACGTTGAACGAGAATCGCCCCGGTTTATAGCCTCGCATCTTGCTTTCAGGAAGCTCGGCATAGAGTTTTCGAATTTCGTCGAACAGGCCCGTGTAGGTGCCGGGATTGGAGCGGGGCGTGCGGCCAATGGGGGACTGGTCGATGTTGATGATCTTGTCGAGGTGCTCGATGCCCTCGATCTTTCCATGGTCGCCGGCCATGGTATGCGCGCCCATCAGCTTGGATGCCAGCGCGTTGTACAGGATGTCGCTCATCAGCGTGGACTTGCCCGATCCTGAAACACCGGTGATGCAGACCAGCTTTCCAAGCGGGATCGTGACGTCTATGTTCTTCAAATTGTTGGCCGTGGCATTGACGATCTTGATGGATTTGCCGTTGCCTTCCCGCCGTTCCTCCGGGATTTCAACTTTTTTTCGTCCTGATAAGTAGGCGCCCGTCAATGATTTGGTGTTTGCCAGAATATCCTTGGGCGTGCCCTCGGCGATGATGCGGCCGCCGTGCTCGCCGGCTGCCGGGCCGAGGTCCACGATCCAGTCTGCTTCGCGGATGGTCTCGTCATCATGTTCTACGACCAGCACCGTGTTCCCCAGGTCACGGAGGCCCTTGAGGGTCTGCAGCAGTCGGGCGTTGTCACGCGGGTGCAATCCAATGGACGGCTCGTCCAGCACGTATAGCACGCCGACCAGCCGGGAGCCGACCTGCGTTGCCAGGCGGATGCGCTGCGCCTCGCCGCCGGATAATGTCGCCGCAGAACGATTGAGAGTCAGGTAATCCAGGCCGACGTTGACCAGGAAGGACAGCCGTTCGCTGATCTCCTTGATCACGCGTTCGGCGATGGCCTTTTGCTTGGAGGTCAGCGGGGAGTTCTTGCTGCCAATTTTCTTGATCCATTCCAGTGTCTTCAGTACCGGCCAGGAGGTCACAGAAATGATATTGACATCGTCCACCGTCACCGCCAGTGCGGACGGATTCAGCCTCCTTCCGCCGCAGGTCGGGCAGGGGCGGTCGGACATGAACTCGCTGATCTTCTCGCGGATGTATTCCGAGTTGGTCTCCTTGTAACGGCGCTCGAGGTTGGTGATGACACCTTCGAAGGCACGTGAGAACTTGAACTCGTGGCCGTTGGCATTTTTGTACGTCATCTGCACCTGCCGGTCGCCGGTGCCGTACAGGACCACGTTGAGCTGGTCCTTGGTGAGTTCTCTGACCGGCTTGTCAAGGTCGATGCGGTAGGCATGGGCTGCGGCTTCGAGCCCCTGCCAGTAGTAACCGCCCTCCTCCTTGGGGCCGCTCCATTCCATGCTGGCGATCGCTCCCTCGTTCAAGGAACGGTCCGTGTCCGGGATGATACGGTCGGGGTCGATCTCCAGCTTCGAGCCAAGGCCCTGGCAGTCGGGGCAGGCGCCCTGCGGCGTATTGAAGGAAAAGGTGCGCGGCTCCACTTCCGAGATGCTGACGCCGTGCTCGGGGCAGGCCAGGTGCTCGGAAAAGTGGATATCCTCCTTCTGATCCACGAGGTTGACCGAGACATAGCCTTCGCCGAACTTCAGCGCCGTCTCGATCGAATCGGTCAGACGGGTGATGGCAGCCTTGCGCTCCTCCTTGTCCCCGTTATTGGAGATGACCAGGCGATCCACGACCGCCTCAATGGTATGCTGCTTGTAGCGGTCCAGGTTGATCTCGTCGTCCAGTGAGTAGACGGTGCCGTCCACGCGGGCACGGGCGAAACCGGCTTTGCGGATTTCCTCGAAGACGGCCTGGTAGGTCCCCTTACGGGCGCGCACCAACGGCGACAGGATCAGGACCCGGGTGCCATCCGGCAGGGTCTCGACCCGGTCCACGATCTCCTGGGCCGACTGTTTGACGACTTCCCGCCCGCAGATGGGACAGTGGGGAATGCCGGCGCGGGCGAACAAAAGCCTCATGAAGTCGTAGATCTCGGTCACCGTCCCGACCGTGGAGCGGGGGTTGTGGGAAGTGGATTTCTGGTCGATGCTGACGGCCGGGGACAGGCCTTCGATGTAATCCACATCCGGCTTGTCCATCTGGCCGATGAACTGGCGCGCATAAGCGGACAATGACTCGACATAACGGCGCTGTCCCTCGGCGAAGATCGTATCGAACGCCAGGGAGGATTTCCCCGAACCCGAGAGCCCCGTGATCACGACAAACTTGTCACGGGGAATCTCGACGGTGATATTCTTTAAATTATGGACGCGTGCACCGACGACACGGATTGAGTTGGCTGTCATATTTCTCCTCGGGAAATCGATTATAGCACATTTGTTTCATTTATTAAGAGGGGGTTCAGGCCTGCTCTGAAGCGCCGCGTGGAGGGCCGCCCGCCATTTCAACACTCATGTCAGGCTTGCCGCCTGACCGATATATGCATGGTCGCAAAACTTCATTATACCAACCCACTGTATGAGTCCTGTAAGAACCGCTGTAATGAAACAGTAAGGTCCCATGTTATACTCCCAGTAACTTCCAAAACCCGGTGGTGTTTCTTTAAATGGACCCCGCCGGTAGGGACTTTCCGTGCCGGATACTGATTTCAATGAAGATGATGTTCTGAACCATGCAGCCCAGGGCGACAGCGATGCCTTTGGTCTGCTGTATGAACGTTACATCGATCGCATCTTCAACTACGTTTACTATCGAACGGGGAACCTTCACGATGCGGAGGATCTCACCGCCCGCGTATTCCAGCGGGCAATGAACCACATCAAGAATTACACGGACCGCGGTGTTCCCTTCTCGGCCTGGCTGTATCGGATTGCCCACAACCTGGTCGCGAACTGGCACCGGGATCGGAGCCGCAGGCAGGAAATCCCGATCAATGATGTGCCGATCCTGCCGTCGAAGGGCGATCATCCTGAACGGAACCTGGTCCGTTCCCAGGAGGAGGATACGCTTCTGAGGCTCATCCGGCGGTTACCGCCCGAGCGACAGAACCTTCTCATCCTGAAATTTGTCGAGAACATGTCGAATGCAGAGATCGGTGCGATCATGGGACGCAGTGAAGGCGCAGTGAAGAGCCTGTATCACCGGACGCTGCTTTCCCTGCGGGACCAGATCGGCGATCAAAAAATCAATCTGGACGGAGAGTGAAGCTGTCCGCCTGGTGTAATCAAAGAGTGAATGAAATGAAAAGGAATAGGAAGGAAAACGACGGAAACGTGGAACAGTTATTTGCTCTGGAGGAGCATCTGGCTGGTACATTGAAGCCGATTACGCCGCCTTCAGAACTGGTGGTCCGCATGCGGGAGCGCATCCGCCTGCCCCAGCGGGCTGAGATCGTTTCGCGGATTGGTGACTGGCAGCGATTGTTCCTGATCTTTGGAGGGGTCATGTCCGGGTTTGTTGTCATGGTCACGGTGGCCCGGGCCTTGTTCTATTTCGTTGGCAGGAAATAGATCGGTGCATATACACAGGAATTGACCCTCGAGTGGAAGCTTGAGGGTCTTTTTTTTATCGTAACAATCTTTCGCAGAAATCCTTTGCCTCGGCGACCAGGTCCACGTCCACGGGAAGTTTAAAGTCCTCGGTCACGCGAACGGTCAGATGCCCGGCGATCGATTTCAAGTCCGCTGGGAGAAGCGGGTCCTCCCGGATGAGGTTAAGCAGATCATAGGCGCTGGTGCTCGCAGGATGAATCCCGCGCCGGGCAAAGTATTCCCGGATGGCAATCCCGGCCGCGCGGCGGGCACAGACGCGTGCCTGTCCCTCATTGTTGCGCTGGCGTGCCTGCGAGGCTTTCTCAAATTCCGCCTGGATTTCTAATTCCCATTCTGCCATGAATCAGTCGACAAACCTGTATTTCAGCAGGGTCCAAACCGCGGCGAAGGCATCCTTCAACTTGATCTTTTTCCCCTCTGAATAATCGCGCGGATTGAAGGTAATGGGTACTTCGAAAATGCGGTAATGACGTTTGAGGATCTTGGCAGTGAACTCAGGCTCGAAGTCGAAACGCCTGGATTGGATGTTCATGCCTTCAACGACTTCACGGCGAAAAACTTTATAGCCGGTCTCCATGTCGGTCAGGATCGTATCGTATAAGATATTGGTCATGGCCGTCAGCATCTTGTTGGCTATCATATGCCAGAACATGGCCACCCGCCGGGCGCCTCCCAGGAACCGCGAGCCATAGACCACGTCGGCGATACCCTCCTCAAGCGGCTGGAGCAGCTTTGGATAGTCGCGGGGGTCGTACTCCAGGTCGGCATCCTGGATCAGCAGGATATCGCCGCGGGAGGCCTTCATGCCGGTCACCACGGCAGCTCCCTTGCCCTGGTTGTGCTCATGCAGGATCACCCGCAGCTTGTCCTGGCTGTCCAGCTCCTTCAGGATGTCGCGCGTCCCGTCCGTGGATCCGTCGTCCACCACTACGATTTCGCTTGCCAGATTTTGGGCCTGTACTCTCTTGATGATTTCTCTTACATTGCCCACTTCGTTATAAACAGGAATGACAACAGATAGGTTCATAGGGCGGATTATATTCGAGAATGCAGCGGGCAGTAACGATGAAATTCTTTACGGAGATGTAATTCCCCGCGGCAGGGAGATTGCTGGAAGAGGCAGTATAATCTGACTCGCTTATCACATTGGAAGATTTTATAAACATCCCTCTTCGGGAGGTATTATGACCAATCCCACTGTCCGACCTGCCCCCGCGGCTGCACTTTTTTCACCCCCGCCCATCAATACTGTGGACGATACCGGCCTTTCCTCCCTCTGGCTCCAGGACCTGTCCCTCAAGATCCTGTATTCGCAGGGCTATATGAGCGGGTTTAAGATCGCAGAACTGATTGCTCTTCCATTTGCCGGGGTGACCGACCTGATCCTCGAGGCGCTCAAACGAGAAAAATTGATCGAAGTAAAATCCTCCCAGGGAGGCCTGGGGGAAGGGGCCTACACATATGGCATCACAGGCGCCGGCATCACCCGCGCCCGCGAAGCCCTCGAGCGGAGCCAATACGCCGGCCCGGCGCCCGTGCCCTTCGAGGTGTACAACGAGGCGATCCGCCGCCAGAAGACGGGGCGGATGTCAGTCACCACCCGCACGATGCGCCAGATCCTGTCGCAGCTGGTCCTTTCTGAGTCCACCTTCCAGCGGCTTGGGCCGGCGCTCAACTCGGGCACGTCCATTTTTATGTACGGGCCGCCGGGCAACGGCAAGACGAGCGTGGCGCGTGCCTTTGGGAACCTGGTCCTGACCCAGTCGATGTACATCCCGTATGCCCTGTATCTGGATGGACAGGTGATCAAGGTCTACGACCAGGTCAGCCACAAGCTGGCCCCGGATGCGGAAGTCCACTCGGGCAACGGGGGAACGGGCAACCTGCGCACGAGTCAGCGCCGCGATCCGCGCTGGGTCAAGATCCGCCGCCCGTTCATCGTGGTCGGCGGCGAGCTGACCCTGGAAGGGCTGGACCTGGTGTATGATGAGGTGCATAAATTTTACGAAGCACCTTTCCAGGTCAAGGCAAACGGCGGTATCCTGCTGATCGACGACTTTGGACGCCAGCAGGTCCGTCCGCGCGACCTGCTGAACCGCTGGATCGTGCCGCTTGAGAACCGGGTGGATTTCCTGACGCTTCACAATGGACGCAAGGTGGAGGTCCCGTTCGATGTACTGATCGTGTTCTCGACCAACCTGCCGCCCAAGGACCTGGTGGATGAAGCGTTCCTGCGCCGTCTGCGCCACAAGATCGAGATCGGCGATCCGTCCTATGAAGAATATCGTGAGATCTTCCGGCGGGTTGCCGCCGATAAAAAAGTACAATACAGCGACCAGGGACTGGCCTATCTGCTGCAGGAGTGGTATATCAAACGCAATCGCAAGCTGCGCGCCTCACACCCTCGAGACCTGTGTGACCAGATCCTGGATATCTCCAGTTACCTGGCTGTCCCGCCCACCATGTCGCGCGATATGCTCGACCGTGCAGCCCTGGCGTATTTTGTAGACATTTAATCTGAAAGGAACTCATGCATTACGGATTACGCATCGCCTTTCGTAATGTGTGATCCGTAATTTAATTAAGGATGCTAAATTCACTATCCCAACCCATTATCTTCGCCCACCGTGGCGCATCCGCTTATGCGCCGGAAAACACACTAGCGGCTTTTGAACTTGCTATTGCACAACAGGCAGATGCCATAGAACTCGATGTAAAATTATCGGCAGATGGGCAGGTCGTCGTTATTCACGATTCGACCGTCGACCGCACAACGAATGGAAAAGGAAAAGTCAAGGACATGTCCCTGGCTGAGCTGAAGGCATTGGATGCCGGAAGTTTCGTTTCTACGAATTTCTCCGGTGAAAGGATCCCGACCCTGGAGGAAGTTTTTGAGGCCGTGGGGAGGCGTACGTTCATCAATGTTGAGCTGAAGAATTACACCAACCGGCGCGATGACCTGGTTGAAACGGTTTGCATGCAGGTCAAAAAACACCAGATGCAGAAGCGGGTCATGTTCTCTTCCTTCTTTCCGAATGCTCTTTCGAAGGCGCGCAGTTATCTTCCCGATGTGCCGCGCGGCCTGCTGGCATTGAATGGCTTGCTTGGGGTCTGGGCGCGTTCATTTGGCTTTTCATTTGGCAAATATGATGCGCTCCATCCCAACCTGAAGGATTTCACGCAGCAGGAAGTCACACGGGTCCATCGTTTGAAGCGGCGGGTGCACGTCTATACGGTGAACGCCGAGGAGGATATGCGCCGTCTGTTCAAATGGGGTGTCGATGGAATTTTCACCGATGATCCGCAGCTTGCCGTAAAGGTCAGGTCAGGAACAAAATGAGGCTTATGCCCGGTCAAAATCACCGCCTGATGAACGAGGGCCGGAAAAGACGCGGAGCCGTTCTCCTGCGCTTTTTCCTGTTTTTGACCGTTCTAGCCTCGCTTCCCGGGCATGTGCCAGGTGCCCGGGCCGAGTCCCCCTCCCAATCCTCCAAGGTCCAGGCAGTCCTGGCCTCGATGACGCCGGAGGAAAAAGTCGGACAGCTCTTTCTGGTCACTTTTCAGGGGACGAACACCGGGCCAGATTCACAAATCTATGATTTGATCGTCAACCATCACATTGGCGGGGTCGTCCTGCAGCAGGAAAACGATAACTTTGTCGCTCAACCGGATACCCTCACCGGAGCACACCAGCTGATCAGTGCACTCCAAACCGTCGAGGCGCAGGGCAACCCGGGGACTCCGGAACCGAATGGAGCGGCGAAGGACAGCATTTATGTGCCTCTTTTTATCGGTATCTCGCAGGAGGGAGATGGCACCCCGTACGACCAGATCCTCAGCGGGCTGACCCCACTGCCGTCAGAAATGGCGACCGGCGCCACCTGGGATACGGCACTGGCGCAGGAGGTGGGGAATGCAACGGGCAGCGAGCTCAGTACCCTGGGCTTTAACCTGCTCCTTGGACCTTCGCTCGACGTGGTCGAAGCTCCGAACCCTACCGCAAAGATCGACCTGGGCACTCGCGTGTTTGGCGGCGACCCGTTCTGGGTGGGCGAGATGGGGAAGGCATATATCTCCGGTGTCCACCAAGGCAGCAATTCCCGCATGGCTGTGATCGCCAAACATTTTCCCGGTCGCGGCAGCTCTGATCGCTCGCCCGAAGAGGAAGTGGCAACCGTCCGTAAACCGCTTGAGCAGCTGAAGTTGGTCGAGCTTCTTCCATTCTTTGCCGTGACTCACACCGAAGATCCGGAGAGCATGGCGAATGGTCTGCTTGTCTCGCATATTCGCTACCAGGGATTTCAGGGGAACATCCGGGCCACCACCCGGCCGGTGAGCCTGGACGCAACCGCGCTCAAGGCCATCATTTCCCTCCCGGACTTCGAACCGTGGCGGGCCGGCAGCGGATTGATCGTGAGTGATGCCCTGGGGAGCCAGGCCGTGCGGGATTTTTATACCCAGGGCGGCGAGGCATTCCAGCCCCGTTCGGTGGCGCGTGATGCCTTTATCGCGGGTAACGATCTGCTTTACCTGGGGAATATTTCCACGAACGATCCGCAGGATGATAACTATACGGCTACGGTGAAAATCCTGGAGTATTTCACCCAGCAGTACAAACTCGATCCTGCCTTTGGCCAGCAGGTCGATGCCGCTGTGGCGAGAATCCTGGCCCAGAAATTTGCGATGTATGACCTTTTCACGATCTCGAATGTGCTGACCCCATCAGAGGATCTGGCAGGGATCGGGACAGCGAGCCAGGTATCGTTCGATGTGGCACGCAACGCAGCCACCCTGATCAGTCCGGATCAGCAGGAGCTGAATACCCTGCTGGACCTGCCTCCCGGACAAAATGACCGCATTGTTTTTCTGACCGATACGCAGTCCTACCAGCAATGCAGCCAGTGTCCGCCGCAGGATGCGGTGAGCACCTATGAGTTTCAAGATGCTGTCGAACGGTTATATGGTCTCAACGGGAGCGGGCAGGTCATTGCAAGCAAGCTGGCCTCCTATCCGTTTTCAGAACTTGAGCTGATGTTGAACGGCGAATCGAAGGAGAACATCGAACCGTCGCTGGAGCGCGCCACCTGGATCGTGATCTCCCTGACCGATGTCAGCAACGGGCAGGTGGATTTACTCCGCCGCTTCTTTTCCGAGCGACCGAATCTGATCCGCGGCAAGAACGTCATCCTGTTTTCCTTTACTGCGCCTTACTACCTGGATGCCACCGATATTTCCAAGCTGACCGCCTACTATGGCATGTACAGCAAGCAGCCTGCCTTTTTCGAAGCTGCAGCCCGGGTGCTCTTCCAGCAGTTGCCTCCCCAGGGAGCCTCACCTGTATCCATTCCGGCCGTTGGATATGACCTCATCACCGCCACCTCCCCGGATCCGGATCAGATCATTCCTTTGTCCCTGGATCAGGGAGAGCTGGAACCGACTGCAACGGCTGCTGCCACCCCCGTCACTGCCGCGCCCACGGAGATCCCTCTTTACCGAATCGGAGATACGATCGCAGTCCGGGCCGGACCGATCTTCGACAATAACCAGAACGTTGTCCCGGATGGCACCCCGGTGCGCTTCACCATGTCGACGCGGGACCAGGAGGGAGGCATCCTGAAGCAGGTGGATGCCTATACCACGGCTGGGGTCGCGCGCGCCTCCTTTGCGATCGATAAGCCCGGCAAGGTGGAGATCAGCGCCGCGAGTGAGCCGGCCGTCACCTCCGGCGTGGTCCAGTTCGATGCCTCGGATGAAGGGGCTGCGGTGACGATCGTGGTGCCGACGGTCAGTGTCACGCCCGCGCCTGCAACGCAAACCCTGACGCCCCAGCCCGTCAGTGACCTGATCACGCCGGATGGCCATCCTCGCATCGGGGTATGGATGCTGGTTCTGATCGCACTTTTCGGGAGCGCCGTGCTGACCTACTGGGCCGCCAGCCGAATCCTATCCCCGCGCTGGGGACTGCGCTGGGCCTTGTGTGTATTCCTGGGCGGGTTGTTGGGGTACAACTATCTCGCTCTCGATTTCCCCGGCGCAGCAAGCTGGGTCGCCAGCGAAAGCGGCGCGATCGGGGTACTTCTGCTTGTGTTTGTGGGGGAAGTTGTCGGTGTTTTGGTCGCCTGGATCTGGATGCGCTGGATCAGCGCACCAGAGTCGCGAGCAGGCTGATCAGGAGCAGAACCGCTGCGCTCCAGGCCAATGTCGCTTCCGGTGGATGGGTAAAGTAGTCGACGACGGGAACTTCCCGGCTGTGCCGTACGGTCAGGGGCGAATTGGGAGTCTCCCGGTAACCCAGCAGGGCCTGCCGGAAATCCTCGACTGTCTCCGGTCGCTCATCCGGGTGTAATGCCATGGCCCACAGAATGGCTTTTTCCGTGCGCTGGGAGACGTCCGGGTTGATCTGCCGCAGGGAGACCAGGCTTTCGGGCTGCAGGAAGCGCTTGCGTGCATCGGCTGGCGCTTCGTTGGTGAGCAGGTGATAGAGCGTGGCGCCGAAGGAATAAATATCGGAGCGGATATCCGTATGGATGTCGCTGCCTCCATATTGTTCGAGCGGCGTATAAAGAGCCGTTCCCTGGCCCTGGATGATCGTGATCGTAACCTCTTCAGGCGCCAGGATCTTGACCAGGCCGAAGTCCACCAACTTGATCAGCCCGTGCGGCATTAGTTTTAAATTACTGGGCTTGATATCGCGATGGACAATGGGAGGCTCCTGCGAGTGCAGAAAGGCCAGCGCATTGGAGATCTGTTCCGCCCAGGCGAGCACATCCTTTTCCGGGATAAAGTTCTTGTTGCGGCGGGCCTCCAGCAGGAGGGTGCGCAGGTCCTTGCCGGGGACAAAGTCCATGACAAGGTAGTCGCGCGGTCCGCTGGAGAAGAAGTCGGACACCTTGGGAAGGTTGGGATGATCCAGGCGCGCAAGCACGGTGGCCTCACGTAGGAACTGGTCACGGGCTTCCTGTCTGATGTTTTCCGGGAGGGCGCGATCGTATTCGACTTCCTTCAACGCACACTGGCGGCCCTTGAGGCGTGTGTCGTCTGCAAGGTAGATCGATCCCATGCCGCCCTGGCCAATGCGTTCCAGGATTTTATAGCGACCACGCAAAACCTCCCCGCTCTTAAGGGGTGGAAGCAATCTTCTCCTTTACGGGAAAACATTTCAATGCAGAATCATTTCGGCGTAGTCCTGCACAGAAATACTTGTTTATGCTATATAATTATAATATACACTGTTGACCACCACTTGATAACACTTTAACATGAGACTTTCATGAATAAAATTCAGGAAGAATATCCATTGCTGGTTGCCCAGGAGGGTCCTCTCAAAGGGCAACGCTGGCAGGTCAGTCAAACTTTGGTATTGGGACGGGAAGCTACATGTGATGTGGTGGTCGCCGACCGCCAGATCTCACGTTATCACGCGCGTCTCACCCCG
>JBLMZU010000179.1:0-2568 GCA_050258995.1 Bacteroidota bacterium | reverse complement strand
GTCATTGACTTCTTCTTCGGAAACACGGGTACTGGCTGGTGGGCGGGTAAATGGTGGTGGATACCGTTGACCGCCCTTGGAGGACTCATCGTATCGTTCCTGCGTAAAATCTGGAAGGTTCCTGAATACGTTCCCAGCCCCATCAAAATGGCAAATGTTGCCTGGGTCGATCCAGGTTCTGTCATCCCTTGGGTGATCATATCTGCAATTTCACTCTTCACTGGCGCCAGTCTGGGTCCGTTTTTTGGTTTCTCCGTCATGGGAGGTGGTTTTGGCGCCTGGCTCGCGTCCCGGATAGAAAAACCGGATGAAGAAGAGGCAAGGCACGAGTACACACTGACGGGTATGGCTGGTGCGATGGGCGGAGCCTTTACCTCTCCCCTCTTCGCAGCCATTCTGGCTTCAGAGCTCTCGCCAACGGAGAAACGGAACTATATATCCGCATTCATCCCCGCACTGTTTTCAGCAACCATCGGATTTGTCGTCTACTTTGGGGTGACAGGGGATACGATGTTGGGCCGCTATCAACTCCCGGCCTATGAGTTCAGATTCGCACATCTGTTGATCGGGGTCCTGCTTGGAATTCTGGCTGCGTTCATCGCGATCCTCTTTGCCCTCATAAAGAAGCTGATTTCTGCTGCGTTTTCTCGGATTTCTAATCCGCTTGTGGCAGGCGTTATCGGCGGCTCACTCGTTGGGTTGCTTGCATTTGCTCTTCCTCTGACGGCAACTTCTGGCAGCAATCAGCTCACAACTGAACTTCAGATTTCTGCTACCCTTGGGACCGCCTTCGTTGCCGCCGTCCTGATTGCCAAGATGTTTGCCATCACGCTAAGCCATTCCTGCGGATTCCTGGGTGGCATCGTCTTTCCGGTGATTTTCCTCGGCGGCACCTCAGGAGTCCTGGTGAATACTATCTTCCCCGATATCCCCATTGCCTTGTGCGTTGGCGCCATGCTGGCCGCGGTGCCTGGCGCTCTCTTAGGTGCACCTGTTTCCCTCATTTTGATAGCAGCCGGTACGATTGGACTGGGGGCATCGGCATTAGTGCCCATTTGTGTTGCCGTTGTTACTTCTTATTTGACACTCTCGCTCGTGCGCAGCTATATCGTGCGAGAGGAAAAACTCAAAGTGCAGCAGACTGACTGATTTTGTTGTCATACTTTTAGGGATGGATGACCCGGTAGCGTTGCGGATTCATCCATCAGTGAAACACTAAAGGGTCTATTGATTCGAATTTATCATAAAGGAGCCAAAATGACCGACGAAAGTCTACCAAAACTTACGAAAGCCCCGATCCCGGTGCAGACCCATACTCTGAAGGTCGAAGACCGCCTCGCTAAAGGGAAAGCGCTGCGGGATGTTGCCTCTCGCAAAGCCCAAAAGGACTGGAAACCACCCGCCAAGCGCCCCGACCCCATTGACCTCTTGATCGAAAGCAGTAAAGGTCGTGTGGAAGAGCTGCTCCCGATCCGTTACGGCAGGATGATGGTGAGCCCCTTCACCTTTTACCGCGGCGCTGCGGCGATCATGGCATCCGACCTGTCAGGTACGCCCTCCACGGGTCTGACACTGGTCGCGGATGGCGACTGCCATCTCCTGAACTTTGGCGGTTTTGCCACGGCCGAACGGAAGCTGATCTTCGATATCAATGACTTCGATGAGGTATCGTTCGCTCCCTGGGAATGGGACCTCAAACGACTTGTCGCCAGCTTTGTGATCGCCGCCCAATCAAACGGCTTCGACCCGGCCGACTGCAGGGAAGCGGGCTGGCTGGCCGCACAAGCCTATCGCCAGCGCATGGCGGAATATTCAGAGATGCCAACACTTCAAGTCTGGAACGATGTATTTGACCTGGAGACAGTCATCGAGAATATTCCAGATAGGGAAAACAAACGTTTCTATTCCAGAAAGCTGTCCAAGGCATCGGAGGAGAGCGCTCATGAGAAGGAGTTTGCCAAGCTCACGTTCAAGTCGGGCGACACGCCGCGCATCGTCGACCAGCCGCCGCTGATCTACCACTATGGTGACGTACGGGACACGGAACTCCTACAGAATGCCATCAAGACACTCAAAGAATACAAGAAGAACACAAGCCTGGGGGTAAACCTTCTGCTCGATCGCTTCCATGTCGTGGATGTCGCGTTCAAGGTGGTGGGAGTGGGCAGCGTGGGAACAATATGTGGAATCATCCTGATGATGTCGGGTATGGGAGATCCATTGTTCCTGCAGTTCAAGCAGGCGCGCCAATCCGTGCTGGAGCCTTACTGCGGGGCCAACCCTTATGCCCATGCAGGGCAGCGCGTAGTCGTGGGACAGCGCGCCATGCAGACAGCCGGAGATATGTTCCTGGGTTGGGCGACCGGAACGGGTGAACGAAAAACACATTTCTATCTTCGGCAGCTCAGCGACGCCAAGATTAAGCCCGTCATCGAGATGATGAAGCCGGTAAATCTCAAGGCCTACGCCAACCTGTGCGGCAGGGTACTGGCACGGGCACATGCCCGCTCGGCCGATCCTGTAGTATTGACTGGTTACATGGCGGGGAGTTGCGTCTTGATCACTCAC
>JBLMZU010000178.1:0-2750 GCA_050258995.1 Bacteroidota bacterium | reverse complement strand
GCTCAGAGCCGCCGCAGATCTCACCATAGCCCTCGGGTGCCAGCAGGTCCACCGATTTGCACACTTCCGGTCGCCCGGGCCAGGGCTCCATGTAGAAGGCCTTGACCGCGCTGGGATAGCCATAGACGAACAGCGGCTTGTCATTCAGCTTGGTCAGCTCGGTCTCGTGCGGTGCGCCGAAGTCCATGCCCCATTCGAATTTGAGCAGTTCCTTCTTTTCCGGGTCGGTCTCTTTTTCATAGAGATCGAGCAGATAGGTGGCCGCATCGTCATAGGACATGCGCGGGAACGGCGCCTGGATCTTTTCCAGCATGGAGGTGTCCCGCCCAAGGAATTTCAGCTCCGCCGCACAATCGCGCAGGACGGCCTGGACGATATGCGTGATCAAACCCTCCTCCACCTCCATCAATTGATCGAGGTCACAGAAGGCGATCTCCGGCTCGAGCATCCAGAACTCGGTCAGGTGGCGGCGGGTCTTGGATTTCTCAGCCCGGAAGGTGGGACCGAAGCAGTAGACTTTTCCGAAGGAAAAAATATTGGCTTCGTTGTAGAGCTGTCCCGTCTGGGCGAGATAGGCAAAGCCCTCGTCGAAGTAGGGAGTCTCGAACAGGGTGGTGGTCCCTTCGGCGGCGGCGGGGGTCAGGATCGGGGTATCCAGGTTGAAGAAGCCGTGGCCGTCCAGGTACTCGCGCACGGCGGACATGATCCGGACGCGCACCCGCAGGATGGCCCATTGGCTCTGCATGCGGATCCACAGGTGACGGTGATCGAGGGCGAAATCGACGCCGTGATCCTTGAGCGACATCGGGTAATCGAGCGCTGCCTCACTGACGATCTCAATCTGCTTCACGCCGATTTCATATCCGCCCGGGATTCCCGGTGCGCGCTTGTCTTCGCGGACCGGCCCCGAGATCACCACGGCCGATTCCTGCGGCAGGCGCATGACCCGGTCGAACACTTCCGGCTCCAGGTCGCCCTTGAAGGCCACGCACTGGACGAAACCGGATCCATCCCGGATCAACAAAAAGACCAGCTTGCCCTTGTCTGTGCGATTGTAGACCCAACCCTTGATCGTGACTTCCTGCCCAACATATTTGGAGATTTGTGAAACGCTGATGACTTCAGCCATATAATCCTCGCTCGATATTGTTTTCGTTATTATATTGGATAACGCGCTTTGTTATGATTTCAATTTGTTCAAATTCTGGATGAGCAACTCTCTTGCAACATTCGGATTGGCCTTGCCCCGGGTGGCGCGGGCAACCTGGCCCATGAACCACTGCAGCAGGGTCTCCTTTCCGGCCAGGTATTGCTGCACTTCCTTTGGATTCTCGTCGAGGATCCTGGTGATCGCTTCCTGGATGAAGCCCTCGTCCGATACCTGGGCCAGATTCTTTTCCTTGACGATCTCATCTGGCCTGCCTCCATTTTTAAACATCTCGCCGAGTACAGCCTTCCCCGAGTTTCCACTGATGGTTTTATCGGATACCAGGTCGATCAAACGGGCAAAGTCTTCTGCCGGCACAGGGATGCGCTCCACATCGATGTGGAGGTCGTTGAGATAGCGCATGAACTCCCCCGCGACCCAGGCGCTGACGGTCTTTGCCGGGCTTTTGGATCTGGAAACCACCTCTTCAAAATAATCGGCCAGCGCCTTTTCAGACGTCAGCAGGCGCGCCTCCTGCGGCTTCAGCTCATACTGCCGGATAAAACGGCTCGTTTTTGCCTCCGGCAGCTCGGGCAGGGTGACGCGGATCGACTCGATCCAGCCCGGGTCCAGGACGAGCGGCGGCAGGTCGGGCTCGGGGAAGTAGCGGTAATCGTGGGCGCTCTCCTTGCCGCGCTGGGAGTAGGTCTTCCCGGTCGCCTCGTTGAATCCCAATGTCTCCTGGTCGACAGTGCCGCCTCGCAGGTAAATCTCCGTCTGGCGCTTGATCTCGTACTGCGTGCCCTCGGTCAGGGCGCGGAAGGAGTTGAGGTTCTTGATCTCGGTCCGGGTGTTGAGCGCGTCGCTGCCCTCTTCCCGCACCGAGACGTTGGCCTCGAAACGGATCACGCCCTTTTCCATGTCGCCGGAGTTCACTGCAAGATAGCGCAGGATGGCGTGCAGCTTGGTGGCGTAGGCTTTTGCTTCTTCTGCCGAGCGCATATCCGGTTCGGTGACGATCTCGAGCAGCGGAACCCCGCTCCGGTTGTAGTCGATGAACGAGAACCCGTCCGCATGCGACAGCTTGCCCGTGTCCTCCTCCAGATGGACGCGCCGGATTCGGATCTCTCTCGGACCTGACTCCGTTTCGATCACGATCCTGCCATTCGTTGCCAGCGGCTGGTCATACTGCGAGATCTGGTAGCCCTTTGGCAGATCGGGGTAGAAATAGTTTTTGCGGGCGAAGATGCTCTCGGCCTGGATCTCGCACCCGAGTGCCAGCCCCACGCGGACGGCCAGCTCGACGGCCTTCTTATTCAGCACAGGCAGTGAGCCCGGCTGCCCTGTGCATACGGGGCAGATGTAGCGGTTTGGCTTTGCTGTGATCGAATCGACGACCGCACAACTGCAAAACATTTTCGATTGGGTCAAAAGCTCAGCGTGGACTTCGAGTCCGATGACGGGTTCGTATTTCATGGCTGGTCATTCCAACAGGGCGGATGTTTCATATGCCAGTCCGTCTGGCTTTGATACAGATGGCCGATCTTCAGCAGCATCTCTTCAGATAGATGGGGTCCCATGATCTGCATCCCGACCGGCAGTC
>JBLMZU010000177.1:0-4997 GCA_050258995.1 Bacteroidota bacterium | reverse complement strand
CTTTGATCGTTATTTGTCCGGATGGAGGAGAAGGGTGTTTTCAGCAGGCCCTGGCGATTTCTACAGGTATTGATGTCGAAAGGCGAGAAAAGGGTTGGAATGCAGCACCACAAATTTTTATGTCCAACCGGCGAGCAGAACAGTCGTTTTATGCGGCCAGTGACTACAAACAAGAACAAAATTGAAAGTAAGTTAAAAAAACGAAGGAGGAAAAAAGAATGAAAGCATTAGCACACGTATCATCAACGCTTGCGTTGATATTTGTAACACTGTTTTTCAATATTTCTAGCATGGCCCAGCAGATCACTGGCGTTCCAGGCTCGCCCAGCGCCACAACAACGATCGATGGAAAGCAGCTCCCGCCGCCAGACCCGAAATTCGGCGGCGTGATCAAGGAGAACGCCGCCGAGTCAAAGCCCTGGTGGCCGCCGCGGGTGGTGCCGCCCAAGGTCGCTCCCAACATCCTGCTGATCATGACCGATGACGTCGGTTTCGGCGCACCGAGCACCTTCGGTGGAGTCATCCCGACGCCGGCGTTGGACCGCATTGCCCAAATGGGTCTGCGTTACACCCAGTTCCATTCCACCTCGCTTTGCTCGCCCACGCGTGCGGCGCTCATTACGGGTCGCAACCATCACTCGGCGGGCTTCGGCGTGGTCTCGGAGCAGTCAACGGGCTTCCCCGGGTACGACAGCATCATCCCGAAAGACTCAGCGACCATCGGCGAGATTCTCAAGGAGAACGGCTACAGCACGTCGTGGTTCGGCAAGGACCACAACACGCCGACCTTCACGGCGAGCCAGGTCGGGCCGTTCGACCAGTGGCCTATCGGGATGGGATTCGAGTACTTCTACGGCTTCGTCGGCGGCGACACCAGCCAGTGGCAGCCGAACCTGTTCCGCAACACCACACCCATCTATCCCTACGTGGGCAATCCTGGCTGGAACCTGACCACCGCCATGGCGGATGACGCCATCGTCTGGCTGAACCAACTGAACCAGATTGACCCGGACAAACCGTTCTTCCTCTACTACGTGCCCGGCGGCACGCATGCGCCGCATCACGCGACGCCGGAGTGGATCAAGAAGATCAGCGACATGTACTTGTTTGACAAGGGCTGGAACAAGCTGCGGGATGAAATCTTTGCCAACCAGAAGCGGCTCGGCGTGATTCCGCAGGACGCGAAACTGACGCCCTGGCCGGACAAGCTGTTGAAGAATTGGGATTCGCTCACGCCCGACGAGAAGAAGATGTTCATCCGCCAGGTAGACGTTTATGCAGCCTACCTTGCTTACACCGACCACGAGATAGGTCGGGTGATCCAGGCGGTCGAGGACATGGGCAAGCTCGACAACACGCTCATCATCTATATAAGCGGCGACAACGGTGGGAGCGCGGAAGGAACGTTGATCGGCACACCTAACGAGGTCGCCATGTTCAACGGCGCTCAAGTCCCGGTCGAGGACCAATTGAAGTACTTCTACGATGTCTGGGGTTCTGATCAGACCTACAACCACATGGCGGTCGCGTGGACTTGGGCGTTCGACACGCCCTTCAGTTGGACCAAGCAGATTGCGTCGCATTTCGGCGGCACCCGGCAGGGCGTGGCAATCGCCTGGCCCGGCCACATCAAGGATGCAGGCGGGATCCGCAACCAGTTCCACCACGTCATTGACATCGTACCGACGATCCTGGAAGTCACTGGCATCCGCGCGCCTGAGACAGTAAACGGCATCCCGCAAAAGCCGATTGAGGGCGTGAGCATGGCTTACACCTTCGACAAGGCCAACGCAAGTGCGCCGTCCCGCCACCACACCCAATATTTCGAGATGATGGGAGATCACGCAATCTATCACGACGGTTGGATCGCCAGCACGAAAGTGATCCGTCCGCCGTGGGAAGTCATCGGGCCGGTCAATCAGGATCCATTCAACAACGTGACGTGGGAGCTATACGACCTGAGCAAGGATTGGACGCAGTCCGAAGACGTTGCTGCGGCCCATCCGGAGAAGGCGAAGGAATTGGCAGAGTTGTTTCTCACGGAGGCGCGCAAGTATGAGGTGCTGCCGTTGGACGCCACCGTGGCGACGCGCCTAGTTCAGCCGCGTCCAAACATCACAGCCGGCCGCTCCGTGTTCACGTACACGAAGCCGCTTACCGGCATCCCACAGGGCGATTCCCCGTTTCTTCTCGACGCTTCCTACACCATTACGGCTGAGGTGGAGATACCGCAGGGCGGCGCCGAGGGCATGCTGTTGACATCGGGCGGGAGGTTTGGGGGTTACGGCTTCTACCTCCTTAAAGGCAAGCCTGTCTTTCTCTGGAACCTGGTTGACCTGAAGCGGGTTCGCTGGGAAGGCCCGGACGCACTGACTCCTGGCAAGCACACATTGGAATTTGACTTCAAGTATGACGGCCTCGGGATGGGCACACTGGCATTCAACAACCTCAGCGGCATCGGCCGGAGTGGCACCGGTATGCTCAAGGTGGACGGCAAGGAAGTGGCCACCCAGAAGATGGAACACACGCTCCCGTTAATCCTTCAGTGGGACGAAACCTTCGACATCGGATCTGATACCGGCACACCCGTGGACGACAAGGACTATCAGGTGCCGTTTAAGTTCACCGGCAAGCTCACGAAACTGACGCTCCAGATCAACCGGCCGAAGCTGACTCCTGCAGACGAAAAAATGCTCAGAGAACAGAGTCAGCGGAACAACAAGTCGAGTGAGTAATGGCTTTGGCAAAGTGTGGAACCCGCCGGATTGCCGGCGGGTCGAATAAGAGTGGACTTTAAAAGGAGGTATACAAGTATGGACGAGCAATCTAAGTTACTGGATGTTATGAGTTTAATAACTATATTCTCAGTGGTTGTTATGGTTATTATGATAGCGCTTGCACTAAGGTAAAGTCGTAGAGGGATTGTATCTCTAAATTGTGTAAACCCGGAGCGGGCTGAATAGTTTTTTATGCAGTTAGTGACTATGAGCATTGATACAAGAACGAAGTTTAAAATAAGTTAAAAAAACAAGGAGGGTAATACAATGAAGAAGATTTTAATAGTTGAACTAATTCTATTATTTGCCGGTTGCGCTGGAAAGAATCATTCATCGCCGACTATGGCTCAGCAAAGTGGTCAGATGGGCGTGCAGTTAAAGGCCGGCCCACAGGCGATCGCCAAGGCAAATAACCCCGCCGCGCCGGCAAACGCACAGCAGAAGACCTCGATTGGCAAGGGTAAGGCGATCATCAACACCCAAAACTCCCCTACCGATACGGACTCATTCTGGGTCGAGACCATTGATGTTGATGGCAACGGGACTGTCGAGACTGCAAGCCTACTCTGGGATGATGAGGACAGGGTACTATTTATTTCCTACGAGGACAATTTCGTGTGCAAAAACGGTGGCGCGGGGTCGGGAGCAATTCTCATGGGGATAAACGGCGCAGGCAACCCACGCAAAAGGCTAGTTGGTTCGGGCTTCTATGTGGTGGAACTTGACAAGAGCGAGTGCGGGGCGCAGGAAGCGGGTCTTTGGGGATGCAGGTTTGACGCGAACGGCAACCCTACCACATGCGGCGTCGCCATTTTGGATGAGAAGAACGACGACATAATCATTGTAACGGCAAGCGAGTAGTCTTGGTTGATTCGATAATGCAATTTCGCATTTCACTTAGGAGGTGTATATCAAATTTACTCGATTAACGGGAAGAAAATAAAATTCAAACCCAACGCGGAAAAAGAGAAGAACAAATGAGAAAAGCTTTGATATTTTTCATTGTAATATCCTCTCTAATGACTCTGTTAGTAGTTGGAGTTGTTAGAGTTGTCTGGGCCGAGGGACCACCTAGTGCAGGCGAGGCCTCAACGGAAGGTGCCAGTCAACAGAACTTGCAAGAGCTTACCAGACAACTTTCAAATCCGGTCTCGGATGTATGGAACATCGTATTCCAAGACAACAATTTTTTTCTCAACGGTTCCCCGTCGGATAAAACCCGTTACCAAAACATTTTGAACTTCCAACCTGTATTACCGATCCATCTTACAAAGGACTTGAATATTATATTCCGCCCGGTTTTGCCCTTTGTTCTTACTTCACCTGTCTTCACACCGGGAGAGGGTTTTTCACAGGAATCTGGTTTCGGCGATATGGCCTTTATACCCTTTCTCTCACCTGCACATACAGGACATTGGCTGATAGGAGTCGGCCCGACCTTCATTTTCCCGACTGCTTCTAACAGCGGACTGGGTCAGGGAAAGTGGCAATTGGGCCCGGCTGCTGTAATCGGATATCTTACTAAAGAATGGATTGCCGGTGTGTTTCCACAACAGTGGTGGTCGTATGCCGGTGATGACAGCCGCCCTTCTACCAGCCAGGCTAATATCCAGTATTTTGCCTTCCTGTTTCTTCCTAATGCGTGGCAGGTCGGAACGGCTCCAAATATCCTCATAAACTGGAAGGCTGACAACGACAACAAGTTGACCTTTCCTATCGGTCTCAGTATTGGTAAGACGGTGAAGCTTGAAAAGTTGCCTATAAATATTGGCTTACAGGGTTAGTGGATGCCTGCGCATCCTGATGACTTTTCACAGAGATGGAATATTCAATTGACGATTAAACCGGTCATCCCATCTCTCATTCCAGGAACGATTTTTTTGGGGAGCGTGTAAAGGTGAAGCAAATGAATGAATTCGATGTCATAAAAATTAAAGCTGAGGCATACAAGGAGACAGGAGGAGATAAGGGTATGATAGATTTTAATACGCTTAAATGTCGTAAAACTAAAATGGGAAGAGAGGCCAGTTGGTATTCACTGCTTTCTTCCAAAGGAATAGACATTACTTTTATATCATTAATAATCACTTTACTGATTTTCGGTCTGGGCGGACAATCCGCTTTCAGTCAGTATCGAGACCTGTCAGTATCCGATGTCCGAGGGGTATCAAACAGACATAACTCCGGTGTCTTCGCCAGCGACGGAATCAGTGTATCTCA
>JBLMZU010000176.1:0-3296 GCA_050258995.1 Bacteroidota bacterium | reverse complement strand
GCCAAGCGCGCCACGGTCCCGGACTATGTATACAAGATGATCCGGTCGATGCCCAAGGAAACCCACCCGATGACCCTCTTCTCGCAGGCTGTGCTGGCCCTGCAGAATGGCTCGGTGTTCGCCGCCAAGTATCACACCATGAAGAAGGATCAGTACTGGGAAGCAGCCCTGGAGGACAGCCTCGATCTGACCGCCAAGCTCCCGGTCATTGCGGCCTTCATCTATCGGATGAAATATTTTGGCGAGACTTCCAAGCCGAAATATAATTCCAAACAGGATTATGGCCTGAACTTCTCGCGCATGATGAAGGTGGAGGACAGGAAGGGATATGCAGAGCTGGCCCGCCTGTATTTCATTTTGCACAGCGATCACGAATCCGGTAATGTCTCGGCCCACACCATGCACCTGGTCGGCTCCGCGCTTTCGGATCCATACCTGTCCTTCTCCGCGGCCCTGAACGGGCTGGCCGGTCCGCTGCATGGGCTGGCGAACCAGGAGTGCCTGGGCTGGCTGATCGACGTCAAGAACAAGTTTGGCGGCGTCCCCACCCGCGAGCAGCTCTACCAGTTCGCCTGGGACACGCTCAACGGTGGACACGTCATCCCGGGCTATGGACATGCGGTCCTGCGCGTGCCCGACCCGCGCTACATGGCCCAGATGGAATTCGCCAAGAAGCGCTTCCCCGACGACGAGCTGGTCCGTCTGGCCGATATGGTCTTCGACGTGGTGCCCCAGGTGCTGCGGGAACAAGGCAAGGCCAAGAACCCCGCTCCGAATGTGGATGCCATCAGCGGTACACTCCAGTATTACTACGGCGTGCGTGACTTCGACTTCTACACCGTGCTGTTCGGCGTCGGCCGCGCCCTGGGCGTGACCGCCAACTATGTCTGGGCACGTGCCCTTGGCATGCCGATCGAGCGCCCGAAATCCCTTACCACCAAGATGCTGGAAGATGTGGTGGCGAAAGCAGCCCAGCCAAAGCCAGAGCTGCAACCGGCATAAAAGGCAATCAAGATTAAAGCGGCGTACCCAAGTGCGCCGCTTTTCATTTAAGGAAAGAAGATTTGAAAAAGAAAAGCGGCACCTTGACAGTGCCGCTTCCTGTTTCACTACTCGTGGTTTTGCTGGCGAGGACCAAACTTTTCGAGCTTCACGATCCTGGCCTTGTCGCGGATCCTCCAGGGGACGACCTGCCTGGCGTGTTCCCGGTTATCGGTTTCGATGATTGCCCAGCCGCAGTGGTGGCCGTCGTGGCAGCCCCATTCGAAATAATGAAGGTAGCCGGCGGCATGGATCTCCTTGATCATGGCATCACAATCACCGGCATCGTGTGGAGATTCGACAAGATAGCGGTCCATGGTTTACCTCTCTCGAAGGACGGATAAATCTTGTGGAATTATACCCGCGGCCTCCTGGATCGGAATGGGCTGGATGATCTCTTGCGGCGAAGCTGCCGGGATGGACTGGCCGCACAGCCGGTCGATCAGAAACGCGTAATCCACGGCGACTTCCTTTAAATTGTCGTAACGCCCGCTGGCACCGGCGTGACCGGAGGAGAAGTTGGTTTGCAGGAGCAGCAAGTTATCGTCTGTTTTCATCTCGCGCAGCTTGGCAGCGAACTTGGCCGGTTCCCAGTAGGCCACGCGGGGATCGTTCAGCCCGGTGGTGATCAGCATATGGGGATACTGCGTGGCACGAACGTTGTCGTACGGGGAATAGGACAGCATGTACTTGTAATACTCGAAGTTTTCCGGATTGCCCCACTCATCGTATTCCAGCGCGGTCAGCGGGATGGTGGGATCGCTCATGGTGGTGACCACATCCACGAAGGCGACCTTGGCGATGACGGCCTTGAAGAGGTCGGGGCGCATCGTCAGGCAGGCGCTGACCAAGAGGCCGCCGGCCGAGCCGCCGGTGATGGCCAGCTTGTCCCTGGAGGTAAAGCCTTCCTGGATGAGATACTCGGCGCAGGCAATAAAATCGGTAAATGAGTTCTTCTTGCTGAAGAGCCTGCCGTCCTCATACCAGGCGCGGCCCATGTCCGAGCCGCCGCGAACATGCCCGATCGCGAACACAAAGCCGCGGTCGAGGAGAGAGAGCAGCGCGGCGTTGAACCCGGCGTCGATCGCGGAGCCGTAGGCCCCGTAGCCGTAGAGCAGAGTCGGGTTGCTTCCATCACGGACCAGGCCTCTCCTGTACACCAGAGAGATTGGGATCGCCTTGCCATCCGGTGCGTTTGCGTAGATCCGTTCAGAGACGTACCGGGAGATATCGTATCCACTCGGGATCTCGTCCCGCCGGACCAGCTCCCATTCGCAGGTATCCATGTGATAGTCGATCACCGAGGGAGGCGTGATCATGGACGAATACCGGAAGCGCAAAACGTTCGACTCATATTCCGGATTGGACTCGAAATCAACACTATAAGCCGGCTCGGGGAAATTCACATAACGGACATCATCGGGCGCGTTCGCCGGGATGATGCGGATCTGCCGCAGACCATTCTTGCGCTCGTAGAGGACGATGTGGCTCTTGAAGGAATCCACATAATCGAGCAGAACATCTTCGCGATGGGGGAGGACTTCCTGCCAGTGCTCGAGGTCGGGCTGGTCTACGCCTGCCTGCATGAGCCGGAAATTCCCTGCTTCATGATTCGTGACAATAAAAAATTTCCCCTCGTGGTGAGCGGCATGATATTCAACCCCATCCCGGCGCGCTGAAAGGATCCTGAGCTCGCCGTCCGGATGGTCGGCGGAGAGGAAGCGCATTTCGATGGCACGGGTGGCGTGATGGTGGGTCAGAATGTAGGCATTGTCGCGGGTCTTGGTGATGAACAGGAAATAAGCCTCATCGTTCTCCTGGAAGACCAGTGCATCCTGGGAGGAGTCCTTGCCGATGCGATGCCGCCATAAACAGTCGGGGCGCTGCGCCGCATCCAATGTCAGGTAAAAGATCGTCTGGCTGTCGTTGGCCCATTCCACGCCGGTGTGATAATAGACGCTGCTGAACGTGTTGCCGATCGCTTCGGGATAAATGAGGGGATTGGTCAAATCCTTGATATAGACCGTGTAGACTTCACCACCCTCCACATCCAGCGAATAGGCCAGCTTGGTTTCGTCTGGACTCACGGTGAAGGCACCGACACTGCAAAAAGGTTTGCCCTCAGCAAGCAGGTTTTGATCGAGCAAAATTTCTTCCTGATTATCGAGCGAGTCCTTCTTGCGACAAAAGATCGGATATTGCTTTCCCGCCTCAGTACGGGTGTAATAAAAATAAGCGCCACGTTTCTCAGGGAC
>JBLMZU010000175.1:0-16455 GCA_050258995.1 Bacteroidota bacterium | reverse complement strand
CGCTTCAGGATTTTGCCCGACCGAATGGGTTGGCGGGCAACCCGCTTTTGAAATCCAGGCTGGTTTCGGAAGCGGCAGACAAGGATGCAAAAGAGAGAATTGAAATTCTAAAATCGAAGATAAAAGAGGCAGCCGAGACGTTTCGTGTCCATCCCCGTGATGAGAAACTGTTCCGCGCCATCGACCAGACTTATTTCCACCCTGCTACGACCCAGGAAGCGGCGGCAGAGCAGCTCGACCTTCCCTTCAGCACATATCGCAGGCATCTGACTGCCGGCATCCAGCGGCTGACGGATATTCTCTGGCTCCAGGAGACCGGCGAAAAGTGAGCAAAAAGTGAACAGTTTTCGGAGTGGAAAATGAACAACAGCTCCTGCTACACTGCGATTGTCAATAGGCAATCGCAGTTTTCTTATCAAGTTCCTGAGTCTTGGGACGAAAGAGGAGCCATGAATTCAGATCTGACCCACTATGCAGAAAGAATCAATGAAGCTTGGAATTCCCACGATATTGAACAGATACTTGGCTTCTTTGCGTTGGAGTACATCGGGGAGGATGTCGGACAGGCTTCCCCCCTGCGTGGGCGGGATGCACTGCGGAGCATGTTGGACAACTACTTGAGAGCCTTTCCCGATCTCCAGTTCAAGATCCTCAGCTCGCTTGTGGAAGGCAGCCGCATTGCTATCCTGTGGCTCGCAGAGGGGACTCACCAGGGAACCTTCATGAATATTCCACCGACTGGACGCAGGCTGGAGGTTAGGGGTGTTTCCATGCTCGATGTGGAGGATGGTCTCATTCGGCGTGGGCAATATGTCTGGGACCTGGCCGGTATGCTGCGGCACATGGGCCTGCTGCCCGAGCTGCAGCCCATGGAAAAAGCCTAGAGGCATGATGACCGCCAACATCTTCGTGCAAGACATGGACTCCCGCGAAGCGCTTCTCTGCGCCCGCCTGAATCTGGGCGGCGCCAAGCGCCTCCTTCAAAAGGGATCCCTGAAGCCTGGCGTCACGGCTTTGTATGACTCTGTTTTGTTTGGCATGCATTATTCCATTGCCTGCCGTCCGGACTTCGCCGAAGTCGACTTAGCGGATGCCGCAAGCGTATTCCACCGACTGGCGAGCGAAGCTGTTTTTGAAGACCCGCATGCTTTCAACCGCTTGAGCCTGGCCGTCGAGCGTGTCCTGTGGCAAGGGTCCGATTGCGTGGATATAAATGAAATCGTCATGGAAGCGGAAGTAATGCTGAAGCGGCTCGGCGTGACAACGTTTGATGGATACACACGCAGTAGGCAGAAAGAAGGTGATGCTTATTCGTAAAACAATTGAAGAGAACACCTGGATCTTTCAAAACTTTATCCGTACCTGAGATGAGAGTGAACTACTCATCGAAGACCAATATAAAGAGGAGACCATAATGTCAGTTCAAGACAATATCAAGCTGGATGAGGAAGAGATCGCTGCCTGGAATGCACATGATGTGGAGCGGGCTGCTGCAATCTTCCCGGACAACGTTGTCTGGCGGGATGTGACCAATCCACAGCCGCTCCAGGGCAGGGATGGTATCCGTCAATATCTCCAGGGCTGGTTCACAGCCTTTCCAGATATCAAGATCACTGTCACTAACCGCGTCGCTACAGAAGACTATGTGGCTGCCGAGATTGATTTTGCAGGCACAAATAACGGTGCTCTGCAATTGGCTCCGGGTATGCCGGCGATCCCTGCCACGGGAAGAAAGGTGAACGGTAAGGGAACCTACTTTGTACATTTCCAAAACGGGAAACCGGTGGAAGTGCGCAGCTACCCGGATGCGGCGGGGATGATGATGCAGCTGGGGTTGATGCCGATGCCAGGCGCGTAAGCTCGCGCTTTCACGGATCCGGACAGTCATGGCGTTGCGAAGATGCCATGACTATCCTTTATCAAAGGATGAACCATGAAAACATCGTTTGAGAGCTTTGCAGGCAGCGAGTCTCATGATTGTGATACCGGCTTTGCTGGAAGGCTTCATCGTCAATCCGATCTGGTATATCTGGCTGGGACTCAGATTAATGCGCGGTACCGAACATGCTTTGAAATAAAATATTCGTATTTTTATTTAGGCCGAGGCAATCGCATATGACTGCAGAAATAACTCTCCCTCCTCCTGAGACAACCAAACCACAAAGCGTCTTGCTGGGCAGCGTAACGGCCCTGGCCCAGAGCGCCTGGATGGGCTTCGCCCTGGCCGCGGATGTGCTGGAGCAGATCCGTCTGTCGCCCTCAGGAATCTTACAGCGCGCCCAGGTGATCCGTCCCTCTTTTCCGCGCAATTTCAGCCTGAAGAATTTGCTCACTCGTGAGTACAGTGTCAGTGAAGCCAGTTTTATCCTCATGGCTTCCTTCTTCCTCTCGGCAGCGCTGGGCGCAGTGCGGCAGGTCCTGTTCAATGCCCAGTTCGGCGTCAGCCAGCAGGCCAATGCCTACTATGCTGCCTTCCGCCTGCCAGATACTTTGTTCAGCCTGATCGCAGGAGGTGCGCTCTCCAGTGCCATGATTCCGGTCTTGCTGAACGCTCGCCAAAAGGATGGGGAAGCTGCCGGATGGCGGCTCATCAGCGTGGTGTTAAGTGCCCTGTTGTTGGTGTTTTTCATTCTCGTTGTGGCTGTCGAGATCTTTGCACCTGTTCTGGTTACCCATTTGCTGGCGCCTGGTTTCGATGGACTGACTTCTCACCTGACGGTGACTCTCACCCGCATCATGCTGATCCAGCCTCTGATCCTTTTGCTGGGCAGCGTGGCGACCGCGGTGTTGAACAGCCGTAACCAATTCCTGTTGACCGGCCTGTCCATTATCAGCCACAATATCAGCCTGATCCTTTCGATCCTGGCTCTAAAATTGTTCCCAACGTTGGGCATTTTCGCCCCAACAATTGGCGTGGTCGCAGGAGCGATCCTTCAGACGATCATTCTCTCCCCAGGTCTGCACGGAGAAGGCTTCCACGTAGGAATTCTTCTCGACCTAACCAACCAGCGCCTGCGAGAAGTGGCGCGCCTGCTGGTCCCCAATGGGCTGTCGGTGGGTGTCAATTATGCCGGCTTCATTGTGGATACTTCGTATGCTACTCGGGCCGTGGACCCCGCCGGTTTGGCAGCGATCTACAATGCCTTTCTGCTGGTCGGCCTGCCAATTGCACTACTCGGACAGGCCATCGGACAGGCTGCTTTTCCCCGGCTGGCTGCCCAGGCGGAGGCCGGGAACTGGACCGAAATGCGCCGGATGCTGCTGCGCTCGTTGGGCGCCGCAGTCGGCCTTGCCTTGCCGGCTGTGGGAGCCTTGTTATTATTAGGAAGACCCACCATCCGTATTCTGTTCGAGCACGGTGAATTTACCGCGGCCGCTGGCAATCTGACGTTTCGCGTGCTGGTTGCCTATGCTATCGCCTTACCGGCCTATATTGCGACAGAGGTCATCACCCGTGGCCTGGTTTCCCTGCGCGATACGAGGACACCGTTGTTCACAAATACGGGGCAGCTGGTCCTGCGTATCGTCCTCATTTCCTTGCTGCTTGGCAGTATAGGCGTAGTGGCAATTCCAGCTGCATTTGCCATCTCATCCACAATGGAAACACTTATTTTGGGTGCTGTACTCTTTCGCAAACTGCGTAGCAAATCCCAGCAAGCTGCCACAACTATTGCGTTAGAAAGGTAGCCTTGAAATGAAAGCAGACAATCCCATACGTAAATTGGATCCTCGCAAACTGGCGCATTATGAAAAGGAAAATTATGTAGCGTACTATCAAAAAGACTGGCTGAAACTGTTACGTGTATCTGTCGGTATGGTCAAGGAGTCTTTTGGGCTTTCCTGGCTACAGGCCATCTATGGAGCTTATCTCATTGCCCGCGCCGAGATTGCCTTTGCTCCGTTTCCAAACAATGATATTCCGCGGACGGAAGCCTTTGTCAAGCGGTTCTATCAATACATTAAAAAAGTCCATGGGGAAGATTTCGATGTCGAGAAAGCAACGAAACTTGAAGTCAATTGGTGGGGTGTCCATCGCCGACTATTTGGGAAGCCCGAGAACCAGGAATTAGTCGATGCACTCCGCTGCCTGTATGAGGAGGTGTATGGCAATGAAGTAGAGAAATTCAAGGAAGCAGCCTATCACCGGGCGCAAGGGATGCTGTATTCTGACCTCTGGGTAAATGCAGGAAAACCCGCCGACAGTCTCTTGCTTCTCCAGGAAGAGGAAGAATTGTATTTCGGATACAAGGCCTTGAAAGCAGCCATTAACGAATAATGCGGTGGAACATATTCTGCTTCAGGATTTGTCAAGCTGCTTCATCGCTATCGCTTCGCGGAAATGTCAATTTTCAAAAGTAGAGCACAATGATGAGACTGCATTCTCTAGCAGCTGAAAAAAATAGGTTTTCTGCATCGAAAATTGAAACCAATCTATGTTTGAAATTATCAGAATCCGCTATGAAGTGTTTAAACAAGGCCTTTTGGTTCCCTTTTAACGGTCGAAATTTTCTTGGGAGGATATCACTTCCTGGACTGCAGGTTTCGACGGATGAGAAGAAAACACCTCTGTCATGACTCTGATTTTGATTGTTGTTCTGTCGGCTGCATAGGAGCTAAATATCCTACAACCAAACAAAGTTGTGGTACCAGGCGGTTGGGTGAAATATTATGTTGGTTGAGTCTTCGCCGTCGGAGAATGTGACCTTCATGGCAAAGATATGGAAATTCTTACTCAGCGGTGTTTGTCAGGAGGATGGCATCGTTCTGGTGTTCAGGCTGAAACTGGAGGCGGAGAGCCAGGCATATATCGAATAGAGTTTTGTACGGTTAGGAAGGAAGCGCGATCTTAAGGATGTTTCTGGGCGGGTCGTTTGTACGGTTTTTTGTGTGTTTTTTTACCCCGTAAAAGCGGTCTCGAAAGGTATAAAGAACGAATTCACTAGCGTTTGTATTGTAGAGGCCAGTTCATGCTTACCCTGCTGTTATTGCCCTGCGAATTCATGGTCCTGATCGGCATAGCAATAGGCTTGTGGTTTCAAAGCGGAATGCACGAACGGGCTAATGAGTTTAGGGAAAGTATTTATGTCAACATCCTCCTTGTATCGCTTGAGCGGTCTGGCTTTAATTTTAGGCGCCATGCTGTCTGCTTTGGGGTATTTGATCAAACCGGAAGTCGGAAATGATCTTGGCTTGTATTTCAACCCACTATATCTGCCCTCGTCACTCTTGACATTTACAGGGGGCCTCCTGCTCTTAGTAGGTTTGCCAGGGATGTATACCTACCAGGCAAAAAAGGCTGGCAAGTTCGGTCTGGTCAGCTTTTTGATCGCCTTCATCGGACTGGCCATTCTGGAGGTAGGTGCTGGGTTGTTATATGCCTTTGTTCCGCCTCTCCTGGCTTCCAACCCGGCAACACAATTCCTGGTTAGTCAGCCCAGAGGCGGCGGGTTTGAAGCCCATTTGGGATCCATCTTCCTGATTTATTTTATGCTTGGCCTGCTGGGTTCTAATCTTGGCGGCCTATTGTATGGTATTGCCACCTTTCGAGCCGGAGTCTTTCCCCGGTCGGCATCCATCTTGATATTCGGTAGCGTGATCTTTGGATTTCTTTTAAGCTCCTTGAAATCCCCTCTCATTGGAGACCGGCCGGTTCTGCTCATGCATGCCGGGTTTGCATGGTGCGGTCTTTTTCTTTGGCTCCAATCTTCAGCCAATAACCAACTCGAAAGAGTTTCCATACCGGACACCCAGAAAGTGGTGGAAGGCTAGTGAAAAAATAAAGATGCGACCTGGATCACTGCGCGACAGCAAGATGTATTGCATCCTCGATAGACAGGGCACGCCCTTCCTGCCAGGCGCATGTGAGAACTGCCTCTTCCATTGCACAAGACAAAAGCGCCAGAGAGCGCTTGTACTCAACCTGATTTGCGGGCCAAAGGATGGCTCCTGCTTTCTCGCGCATTGACTCAGCCGCGCCAAACAGTCGGGCCGTTTTTTCTGTGCGGCCCTGCTCGATCAAAACGGCGGCGATTCCAGTCACGCACTCTGCAATTCCTGCCAGGTTTCCGGTCTGTTGATGAATCGCCAATGCCTCTTGGAACAATGCCATGGCTTGCTCCCCAGCTAAGCGATGCAGAGCGATATAACCCATGTTATGCAGGATGCTGGGGATTTCATCCAGATCGCCTGTTTCACGGTATAAAGAAAGTGCATCTGCGTACAGATCTCCTGCCTTCTCATAAGCTCCCAACTGACGCGCTACATCTCCCAACCGGTTCAAGGCAGATACTACCCCGGGCATCAGGTGGGCCTCTCGAAAGCGCACCAGGCTTTCCTCCAGGTATGTCTGCGCTTTTTCAGGTTCCTTCCTCAGATAAGCCAATAAACCCAAATCTCCGATGGCTTCGGCAATCCCGATCTTGCTGTTGATTTCGCGCGAGATTGCCAGGCTTTCCTCCAGATACAATTGGGTTGCCTCGAGATCGCCCTGATTTGTAGCGATATGACCAAGCCAATGCAGACAATCCGCGATACGGTCGGGATCGCCCAGCTTACGGAATAGGGCCAGTCCCTGCTCGGCATATGATCTTGCTTCGGCCAGCCTCTTCTGCTTCCACAAGACAACGCCAAGTGTGGTGAAGGCGGCAGCAATGTCAGATGAATAGCCAAGCTCCTGAGCCAGGAGCAGATTTTGTCTAGCATATTGGCCTGCAGCTCTTGTATCCGCCTGCTCCATTGCCAGGAGGGCAGCAGCATTCAGCGCGGCGACTTTTTCAGGAGTACCAGGGAGGTCAGCCGTCCGTTCCAATGCCCGACGAAGCCATTCCCGTCCCTCCTTCCAATGATCGCGTCTCTTCCAAAACCCATGGAGTGCACCAGCCAGCTGCAGCGACTTCTGTGGATCGGGATTTGCACTGCGTAGCGACCATTCGAGCGCTGCCCTTAAATTATCGTTCTCCTCCTCCAAGCGGTCCAGCCAGAAGATCTGGTCCGGACCTGTCAGCTTTGCCTTTGCCTCTAGTACGAATTGAATGTAGTGGTCCAAATGACGGTCGCACGCCTCGACCAGGGCACCCAATCTGGACAGCTGTTCATGTGCATATTGGCGAATGAGCTCATGTAGTTCGTACCGCCCAGTCTCGAGCCGGCGGAGCAACGATTTATCCACGAGGGCATAAAGCACAGACAGCGGGGCATCCGCCACCTTCTCGGCTGCCTGACGGTCGAAACTCCCTTTAAAGACAGTAAGCCGCGCCAGTACTTGCCTTTCCTCAAAGGCAAGCAGCTTCCAGGAATAATCCATCGTCGCCTGCAGCGAACGGTGCCGCTCAGGCAGGTCACGTGTATGAACGGATAGGGTATCCAGTCCTTTTTCCAGCTCTTCGGCGATCTCCAGGCAGGAAAGGGTTCGCACCCAAGCTGCAGCCAGCTCAATCCCCAGTGGCAGGCCTTCCACCAACTGGCAGATCCGCATTACCGCTGGCCATTCCTTCTCTGACAAGGAGAAGGCCATATCTGCTTGGTGGGCCCGCTGAAGGAAAAGGGCGGCCGCGCTGTTTCCCTCCAGATCATTAATCTGTGAGGCACGAGGCACTGGCAGTCCCTCGATGTCGAATACCCACTCCGAACTGAGCTCCAGTTTCTGGCGCGAGGTGGTGATGATTTTCACCCGGGAAATTTCCTGGACGAGCTCGCCAAGGAAGGTGATTCCCGCGTCATCTGACCCCTCATCCAGTAAATGCTCAAGGTTGTCAAAGACAAGCAGTGTTTCCTTCTCACGGAGATAATTGAGAACCTGCCTTTTGGGATCATTGGAACCGACAAGCTCCAGGCCGATCGCATTAATCGTTGCCGGGACAATATATCTGGCATCGGTGATTCCGACCAACGGGATAAAGAATGCTCCCTCCTCAAAGTCACCCTGCAGCCGGTAGGCTGCTTCAAGGGCAAGACGCGTCTTCCCCGTGCCGCCCGGACCAGTGAGTGTCAGCAGGCGGCACTGGGGATCCTGTATCTGTTGCAAGATGACAGCCAGCTCGTGTTCCCTGCCAACCAACGGATTAATCGGCACCGGCAGGTTGGTTTTAGGCGGTCCCTTTACGGGCAAAAGCCGGGGAGTGGACAGAGATGGGATAGCTTCCACATACTCCGCGGATTTTTCCTTACGGGCAATCTTCATGAATAAACTGATTTGGTCCGGGGGGATTTCGAGATGTTTCGCCAGCAGCTCGGTAATCTGACGGGAGGGCCGGCGCTCATCTGATTCGATCTTGAAAATCGCTGAAACTGAGCAACCCACCTTATGTGCAAGTTCCTGCTGGGTCATATCCAGCGCCTTGCGCCGCCGCTTAATCCAGGTTCCAAATGTATATTCCACTCTATTACTTCCGCCGCAATTGCACGATTAAAGACTACTTATGGGCCAAAGCCCAAGTGAGTAAATTTGCAGCACCCTGAGAAACAACCGGTTCGAATACGACTACGAAATTGTACTACTTTTTGTCCAGTAAAAAGGAAGGGGAATCCACACCAAAACTGAGTGGTTCAAGTGTAAAGTATGAGAACGTTGCACTGCAACTGGACTCCAAGGTGAGAATATGTACCGCGCAACGTTGACAGACCCGAATAAAAAATCAGGCAATTCTTTTATAGGTGGTTTATGCTTACTCAAAACAAGAACGATCGATCCAATTCACGGCTGAACACGCCAGGCAATAGGACCTGGATGCGAAGCAATCCATTCCGTGATCTACTCCTCCTGGCGATAAGGCCGCAGCTCGTTCCAGAAGAATCTCCAACTGTCACCTGGATCCGAAAGCATCCTATTCCAGCAGTTGTTGGTCTTGCCTATGGATTGACCTGGCTCGGATTGGTCCCTCTCCTTCGCGATTCAAGCCTTGCTTCCCGGGCTAACAATCTCAGTCACGCCGGTGACCCCGCTGTTCTTCTTTACGCATTTCTGGGTGTACTTGGCTGTCTCTGGGCAGCCTTGATCGTTGCAGGGGCCGTGGGTGGGTCAGCAGGCCGATATGCCCTGCTGCGCGGTTACCTCAAATGGCGAGCAGGTCTGCAATGGTATCTGGCCGCGTTGTTCGGGCCGGTATTGGTTTTTGCAGTAGCAGTCGGTTTGTATAACCTTTGGACTGGCCACATGCCTGTCCTGCCTGCGTTCAATGTGCTGTCAGCGAGTCTTGTCTCAGCATATGTGTTTTTCCTGAACCGGTTTCTGTTCGGGAACTTCGAGGAGATTTGCTGGCGCGGGTCTGTCCTGCCACGCCTGCAAGCCACGAACAATGCATTGGCTGCCAGCCTGATCATCGGTGTTATTCAAGGGATGTGGCATTTGCCCTATCTCTTCGTCCTGGGTCATTACGTTCAAAGGATTGGCTTATTGGCAATTGTGATTCAAAGCATGGCAATGGGCATTGCTGCCACCTGGCTTTACAACAATACTCGGGGAAGCTTGCTTCTGGTTGCCCTCTTCCATGCATCATACGATGCATTAAGCCAGTTTCAAGGCTTCGATGCCAGTCTGTTCTACGTATTGATCGCTGTCTGGTGTGCTGCCGCAGGCATCCTGGTGATCCTCTTTGGAGCACGGCATCTCTCCCATAAGCCAGACTCTGAACTTGCATATGTGATCATTCCCTCACAGGAGAAATAAAAAGTTGTTTTGTGATTGACCATATGTTTCATGTATACATTTTCCGCTACGATGGTCAGTTTGAAATTAAAGGTACAACCAAGCAAACCGTGTGAATTTCTTTAGAAAATGAAGGGAAAAATATTATGTCCACCGTTCAATCCCAACCGCTTGTCCAATCGCAGATAGCACATTCGTTCAAACAGTGGATCTCCCGCCATCCCATCCCGGCTTACTTCGTGCTGGCCTTCCTTCTAACCTGGACCTTGGAGCTCCCGATGCTCCTGGGCAAGGATGGCCTGGGAATTCTGCCGTATCACGTGCCCATACCGATCTATATCATACTGTTTCTAGCCAGCTCTTACGCCGGGCCAACAGGTGGTGCGATCTATATCACCTCGATGATCGACGGGAAGGACGGGGTACGCCAATTCTTCCGGCGCTATCGATTATGGCGCGTGGAAGTACGCTGGTACTTGTTCGCCTTCCTTGCCCTGCCGCTGATCTCCTTGGCCTCAGCGAGTGTCTTTCTGGGGAGGGAAGTGTTCAGCGCACTGGCCGCGAACTGGAAGATCTTCTTTACTGCCTATTTGCCTGCGATGTTAATCTTCCCCGCCTTCATCACCTGGGGAGAAGAGCCCGGCTGGCGAGGTTTTGCCTTGACCCGCATGCAGGCAAAATACGACCCCTGGCTTGCAGCTCTTGTAGTCGGTTTCTTCCACGGTTTATGGCACCTGCCCATTTTCGTCCTGGTCTCGGGACCGGCGGCCGATGGACCCTTTCACCTTCCCCGCTTTTTGATCAACGTCTTTGGGATCATGATGCTTGGTGTCATCTGGGCCTGGGTGTTCAACAACTCGAAGCAGAGCATCTTGATGGCTGTCCTGCTTCACGCCTCCAGCAACGCCAACCAGCTTTTTATGCTTAAGCTCCTGCCCGGCATTCCGAAGCAGTCAGGGCAGTTGACGTCAGTCATTTACATCGTGCTGGCTGTGGTACTTCTGGCGGCAACAAAAGGGAGGCTGTCTTATCACAGACTCGAAACAGGAAAATGATGGAGGTACCCGCTGGATCGCTCGACACTGGCAAAAAACAACTGCAAATGCCTGCATACTCACGCTGAGCAGGCAGATTATCAGGGAACGAAAGACAGCCGGGGTGTGCTAATCATGCATAACGATGAACAGGACAGGTAAAACTCCCAATGTATACCTTATGGGCCTCGCAGGATGTCATCGGGAAGTCTGCCGACGAAAGGCAATTTCGGAGTATGTTTGTGATGGTGGTCTTATGATTGTTGGAGAAGGTTGTGGCACTGGATAACAGATTTGATACTTGACCCATTGGGAATAATTATGGATGGATGCGCAGAAGCTTCGCCAGATGCGGAGAGTTTCACCGTAATAGTAAATCCTATTGGATCCTTCAAATCCAATTCCTGGATATCATTCACTGCCTGGCAGCGAAGAACCAGATAGGTAGGGTTCAATGATTTCTTCTCCCTGCCCTTCCGTCAAAGCCTGATTACTCTCTTGCGCATCGTGATTTCGGTTCCCATTTCTATTCCTCCTGGCTTGGAGGACAGAAGGGGCGTCACAGGTATTTGCAGTCCTCTGCATCAGAACCGTTATTAAGGTTCTGTCACTTTCCCTGTTACACAGGTTATTGCAGTTGGCAGGTAAACAATCCTCCGCAAGAAATGGAGGATTGTTTTTATATACACGGGAAAAACATCAAAAGTCCCTTTAGGTGTTTGAATAGCATGTTATGTCTGTCATTAGATTCTCAAATAACAGCTAGTGGTTTCCGAAAGTAGTATGATGCAGGTACTGGCTCTGATCATGGATCCAGTGACTTTTCATGGCCGGCTGCTCTGATCCCTGAGCTTTCCCAATCCCCTCTAAATTACTTGTTTCAGGCGGATTCGTTGTTGTGTGAGCTTGAGATTGCCCTGAATACCCTGGTTATTTATTACTTATGCAAATGCGAATTTTGAGAAGTAACAGCTAATCCAATGCTCAATCCCTGATTAATTTTTCTAACCAGGGCGCCTGGCCATTTTTCCGCTGCCACCACAAATCCTCCCAGATATAGTGAACGGCCAGTTGTTTGTAGTTTCCAAATCTTTCAAAGTGCTCCAGGATCTTGCTTACCTCCACAGGATGCTCCGGATCCTGATCGAAAAAAAGCTTTGAATATATTTTCTGTTCCCAGGGAGAAATATGATTAAAGAAATCCCAATGATGAAAAACATCGAACATGAGATACCAAACAGTAGCCGGTCCCACTCCATATAACTTCAGCAGCTCTCTTCGTTGAGATTCCTGATCTTTCTTCCGGAGGTCCAATTCATCAATTTTCCCCTGTACGTAGTAGTCATCGATTCGCTTGATTGATCTAGCTCGATATCCTACTTTTAACGCTCTAAGTTCTTCCTCAGTCACACCTTGCAAAGCTCCAGGTTCCCAAAAACACCACAATTTCCTTCGGTCAAATTCCAGGCATGTTCCATATTTGTTCAGCAAAGCTCCAAACATCTGGATCGAGCGGCGGACATTTGCATTTTGGAGAACGATACCGATGATCAAATACTCATAAAGCGAACTGGGATGACCCGGACGCATTCCAGCCCACCGCTCGATAATCGGGCCAAGAACCTTGTCTTTGCCAAATGCATTATAGAAACTACATAAGTCCAGTTTCAGGTTATATCTGTACTGGATCTCGTCCACCAGTGAGCTAACGATCCGGTCAGGCATCTTGTGGCTGGCATAGATACTGATCCGGATGCTGGGGTTTGAAATTGAACCTTGGTTTCGAAATATCAATCCGAAGCGCTCCCCAGCCCACGACCAGGTCTGCCAGCGGGTCCCCGGCTCCCAATAGTTGTCTCCTGATGTAAAGTGGTCTGGCTTATGAAAAGTAGGATCGAAATTGAAAGGTGCTGTCGGCACTGTTTCCAGGGTTTTTATCCTTCGTAGTTTCATTGGTTAGCTCGATTTTAGCCTTGTCTCTTAGCTCCATTATAAGGCGTTGATTCACCAAGAGAAGAACTGCAAGGGTAGCGATCAGTACCTTCTCGTTCGTGCTACACTATCCATGAGTGCTTAAATCCATAAGATTGTCTCATAATGGGTTCAACTTAGGAGAAGATTGGTATGTCAGATGAAATCGTTCTGGTCGTGAATGGAAAGTCTCATACCGTCCAGGCTGCACCGGATACACCGCTCCTATATGTGCTGCGAAACGAACTTGGACTTTCTGGCCCTGAATTCGGCTGTGGGGAGGAAACCTGTGGCGCCTGCATGGTGCTGATCGGCAACCAGGCAAAGCCGTCTTGCAAGCTTCCAGTGTCTGAGGTTGGCCACTCCCGAATCACAACACTGGAGGGGTTGCCTGAAGACAACAGGCTGCACCCGGTTCAGCAGGCTTTCATAGATGAACAGGCAACCCAATGCGGTTACTGTCTTAACGGGATGATCATTACGACCGCAGCGTTGTTGTGGAAGACGCACCACCCGAGCGACAGCCAAATTCGTAAAGCGCTGGATGGGAATCTGTGTCGCTGTGGCTCCCATCTGCGCATCCTGCGCGCTGTGCGGCGCGCAGAGACGCTGCTTTCCCAATTGGAGGAATAATGGCCGGTCGAAAGAACAAACACAAAGATCGTCCCGGATCTGGACGGCGCGAGGCCGCCTGGGGTGAAGTAAGCAGCCGCCTGGATGACTGGATCGCCATTGAGCCAGACGGGACGATTACTGCTTTCAGTGGAAAGGTGGAACTGGGAACAGGGGTGCGAACGGCTCTGGCGCAAATCGTAGCTGAAGAACTGGATGTCCCTTTTCAGAAGGTGCACATGGTGATGGGAGATACCGAGCGTACGCCGGATGAAGGTTATACCGCTGGCAGCATGACGATCAGCAGTAGTGGAGCAACTCTTCGTCAGGCTGCAGCCGAAGCGCGGCGCGCCATGCTTGAAATGGCGGCAGATCGGTTGGATGCCAATGTGGAAGAGTTGTCCATCCTGGATGGCAAGATCATTGTGATGCAGCATCCGGAGCGCTCGGTCAAGTATGCAGATCTGATGGGGGGCAAGGAATTCAACATTCAAGTAACAGAGAACGTTCCGTTGAAGCCACCAGACACCTACCGGGTCGTCGGTAGACCGACACATCGCGAGGATCTGCCTCGCAAAGTAGCCGGCAAGCCCAGTTTTATCCAAGATTTGCGGGTTCCCGGCATGGTACATGCCCGTCTGGTACGGCCACCAAGCTCAGCTGCTAGTCTGATTGCGATGGATGAAAGTTCAGTAAAAGATATCCCGGGACTGATCCAGGTGGTTCAACAGGGCAACTTCATAGGAGTGGTGGCAGAACGCGAGGAGCAGGCCATTCAGGCCGCCAAACAGCTCAAAGTCCAATGGCAGGAAACAGCTGTTTATCCACAAATGAAAGATCTGTTCACCGCGCTGCGCAGGCAGAGCACGAATGACAGTGTTCTGATCGACCAGGGAGATGTGGACAAGATCTTTGCCCGTGCAGTGCGGGAACTTCATGCCACCTATTACCAGCCGTTTCACGCTCATGCATCCATTGGACCTTCGTGCGCGGTTGCTGAAGTCCTGGATGACCAGGTCACGGTCTGGGCGAGCACTGCAGGACCCTATCCCTTAAGCGGAGCGCTGGCACAACTGCTCAATGTGCCTGTTGAGAATGTGCATTTGATCCACGTAGAGGGGGCAGGAAGTTACGGGCAGAACGGTTCTGACGACGCAGCGGCAGATGCAGCCATCCTAGCCAAGGCAGTGGGCAGGCCGGTGCGGGTGCAATGGACGCGGGAAGATGAATTTGTCTGGGAGCCGAAATCCCCAGCCATGGTGATGGAAGTGCACGGCGTGTTGGATGAACAGGGAAACGTACTTGCCTGGGATTATCATGTTTTTTCCCCATCGCATGTCGCCAGGGCGCGCCTTGCAGGACAACTAGTCACAGCGCAACTGCTTAGGGGGCAACCTGCTCCACAGGCTCGCTTTTCGTTTGGGGCTGAGCGTAATGCACCCACAAATTACTCCTTCCCTGTGCAGCGTGTGACCGTCCATTATTTGCCGGATTCCGTCCTGCGCGCTTCCTCGTTTCGCAGCCTGGGTGGGTCAGAGAATACCTTTGCTAACGAATCATTCATGGACGAGCTGGCAGCCGCGGCAGGGATCGATCCAGTGGAATACAGGCTGCATTATCTGACTGGCGAGCGGGAGCGCGCTGTTTTGCTGGCGGCTGCTGAAAAGGCAGGATGGCAACATCGTCCGTCGCCACACAGAGATGTAGCAGAGACTGCGAAGGGCCGCGGCGTTGCCTTTGCCCGTTATGAGAATGATCAGGCGATTGTCGCCTGCATTGCTGAAGTCGAGGTAGAACGAGCTACAGGCATAATACGTGTCCAACGCATTGTCGTGGCACACGATTGTGGGCTGATCATCAACCCGGATGGTGTGAGAAATCAGATTGAGGGAAATGTCATCCAGTCTCTGAGCCGCGCGCTCAAGGAGGAAGTCCAATTCAATGAGTTTCGTATCACCAGTGTGGACTGGCAGACGTATCCAATCCTGACATTCTCTGAGGTGCCTGAAGTGGAGATCGTTTTGCTTGACCGACCCGATCAACCTGCCATGGGAGCTGGAGAGCCTTCGACGGTGACTACCGCGGCAGCGGTAGCAAACGCAATCTTCGATGCTACAGGAGTACGTCTGCGACAAGTTCCGTTCATTCCGGAACGTGTGAAGATGGCTTTAGCTGAGGATCACTAGGACAGATATCAATTGCCAGGAGCAATTGACTTTGGAGTATGCACGCCTCCTCGCTGCCTTACTGTATAAGGGCCCGTTCTTCAGTCGCGATGCTCAATATCGTTGCCACAGTACACATGACTAAAACTGGCAACTGATCGGATACCCTTGACAGGGCATTTTCCCTTTATCAACGTGGTGAACGACCCCGGTCCAAAGGTTGTTTGCTCGACCAAGACCCGTCCTAAGGCTCGAGTTCAGTTGGTGCTTATCTACGTGCATACTGCTGGGTGTTGACCATGATCGGGTCCTTCATTTCGCGTTTAGAATTTGTTTTGCACTGCTAAAAAGTCACAGGCTACAGTATCCCTGCGGGTTGTGGGCGTTTACTAAGCGACGACGCGATTCAGGAACAGATAGCGAATCAAGGTAGAGGGAATTATGCTGAGAATTCTGATCATCGACCAGAATCAAAACTGACAGGCCAGGTAGCCTGTCAGTTTTGATTTAAGAAACTTTGATGGGCAGCTTAGCTATTTGAGCTTGAAGTAAGCTATCAACGATGAGCCATCCATGGTAACCATCGTCACACGGTAGCAATTCCCGGCGGTCTTGGGCGTCTTCCATTTGTAAATGAACTGCCCAGATTCTGCATCATAATGCAAACTGGTTGCTTCTGTGGATGTTACTTCGCTCTGATCAGTAGGTGCATTCGCATTGCAGGCTGTCTGAACATAGGTGATGCTCTTGATCAGTTCAACATCAGTCAGTTCAGTAGTACCGGCAAAAATCTCGAACTTGAACGGCACAGTCGTACCGTTCTTGGTAACGTTATACACACCATTCATGTCCACAGGCTGGTAGAAGCCTTTCGGCGTCCAAGGCAAGATAGTGTAGTTGCGAGCATCCGCTGCCTGATTGCCCGCCTTATCTTTTGCGGTAGCGATCAGCGCGTGTGTACCAAGTGTGCTGACATAGCCTGTTATCGTGCAGGAACCATCCAAACCAGAGATACTATCTGTTGCCGTAC
>JBLMZU010000174.1:0-3503 GCA_050258995.1 Bacteroidota bacterium | reverse complement strand
GCACGTTCTCGATCCCCAGCGGGGTTATTCCGTTCTCCTCGATGAACCCATCATACCCGTCACAGATGCCAACCACTTCGCAACCGTACTCATAGATGGCAGTCTTGACCGCCGCCCGAATGACTGCATTCAACCCAGGCGCGTCGCCTCCGCCTGTCAGAATCCCTATTCTTTTCATTAATTTCTCCAGATGTTTGCTGTGTTGCTATGCCAAGAGTTCATTATGCGCAGATTTTGCCATTTCTGCAATCCTTATTAAACCATCATAATCCACTCTGGAACCTTGCTTGCACATCATCGTATATACCCATATAATGAGCCTGATGGAACAGACAAGCGCCCAAATCCAAAGGACCCGTTTTACCCGCTGGCTGGTACCGATTGCAGCAATCATTGTATTCAGTATATGGTTTGTGATCGCCCCGCCTGGGCTGCTTGGCAAAGCGGATGCGATCGGATACGCGATCTGCCACCGTATCGACCAAAGATCCTTCCACATTGGAAACCGTCAACTGCCGTTATGTGCCCGCTGTACGGGAGAATTTTACGCCGCAGCAATTACGCTGATCTTCCTGGGCGTGGCAAGCCCGCGCCGAAGTGGCATGCCCGGCTGGAAGCTCGGCATCCCTCTCCTGATCTTTTTCCTGGCGTTTGCCATTGATGGGTCGAATTCCTATTTGTACCTGCTAAAAATCACTACCGGCGGCGCGCTCGATGGTATCCCCAATCTGTACACACCCAATAACACGCTTCGTCTCCTTACCGGGAGCGCCATGGGTATCGCACTGGCTTCGATCCTGTACCCGGCATTTAACCAGACCGCCTGGACAAAGCCCGATCCGGAAACCGCCCTGGACTGGAAAAAGCTCGGTATTCTCACGGGGATCGTGTTGCTTGTCGATCTGGCGATCCTGACCGAGAACCCGTATATCCTTTTTCCGATTGCCATCCTGAGCGTCCTGGGCGTGCTGGCCCTGCTCATCATTGTCTTCAGCCTGGTCTGGATGATGATCATGCACGAGGAGAACCTGTACACTTCACTAAGAGCATTATGGATGCCGTTCGTGGCTGGAACGACACTCGCCTTTCTCATGATCACCTTGATCGACCTGCTCCGTCTCAAACTGACTGGAACCTGGGGGGGCTTTCCCCTGGGTTGATTCTCACCATGGGAGGCAGGAGCATGCTCCTGCCAATCGGCCAGCAAGCTGGCTGACTCCATGGTTCTTGGAGGAAGAATGGAATTACTCACCGGCATTTTCACAGCATTTGGTCTTTCGGCAAGCGCAGGATTGAACGCTTATATCCCGCTGCTCATGGTGGCATTGCTTGGTCGTTACACCGACCTGATGCACCTGACCGCTCCCTGGGACAATCTGACCAATCCATGGATCATCCTGCTGCTCTGCATCCTGGTCATCATCGAGATGCTGGCCGACAAAGTGCCTGCGGTCAATCATCTGAATGACGTCGTTCAAACCGTGATCCGCCCGGTCGCGGGTGCGATCGTTTTTGCTGCCAGCGCCCATGTGATCAGCAACATTCATCCCGTCCTGGCCCTGGCAGCCGGTGTTCTGGTGGCGGGCACGGTGCATGTCGCCAAGGCCGGCGCCCTCCGCCCGGCAGTGACGGCCACAACCGGCGGAGCAGGAAACATACCCGTATCGATCGCAGAGGACATTGTGGCTACAGTGATGTCATTCCTGGCGATTGTGATTCCGGTGCTGGTCGGTACCTTCCTGATCGTGATCGCGGCGTTCATCATCTACTGGGTGTATCGAAGATCCAATCGAAGAAACGTGGCTTCCGGGTAAACAAGCAGGGCCGGCATGTTGAATTCCGGGATCCCGCACCTGCCCGACGAGACACCTCCACCGACCAGCACGTTGTCCCTGGCCAGCCTGATGATGGGAATCATCGGCTGGGTGCTTCTGCCTGTCGTCGGCGGGATCATCGCGGTCATCACCGGGCACTTGGCCAGGAAGGAGATCCGGCAAAGCGGCGGGCTGCTGGGCGGGAGCGGACTGGCAACTGCCGGGCTGATCCTGGGTTATTCCAACATGGCTTTGGGACTGTGCGGCTGTTTCATCCTTCTTCTCTTCCCCGCTCTGTTCGCCGGTGTATGGTCCTTCGGCAACCAGATCCTTAATTCAGTTCCATAGCGCCTTACTGTGAGAGTACAGGCCGGACACTACCTGATATAATCGAACGCATTGTAGCAAGACATTCTGTCATCATCTGGAGGATCCCATGCAACAAGAAACGCCCCCTATCGTGCCGAACCCAGAACAGCAACAGAGAAACAATACCCCGATCATCATTGCTGCTGTCGTTGTCGTACTCCTGTGTTGCTGCTGCGTCGGCCTTGGATTGCTCTGGCAATTTGGCGACCAAATCATAAGATCCCTGGGCATGTAATTCGCTTGAAAAAACCTCCGGCTCAAACCGGAGGTTTTTCTTTAAGGAAGAGTGCTTTAAGCTCGCCCAATCCGGTGAGTGCACCGTTTCTTAACTCTTCATTGAGCTGCAGCTCTTCGAATTCATCCTCATCCAGAACAGTTTGCCGGCCGTCCGCCGACACCCATAGGTCGAGCGCCAGATCCACGTACGAAACTGTTCCGTCCTCAAACACGGCCGGGATGCCGACGTTGCAGTACCAGCCTTTGACCTTCTTATCGTCCCGGTCGTGGATGGCGAAGATGTTGTACCAGCGGTCCGTGTAATAGTATTCGACAAAGCGGTCGCCTGTCTTGAAGACCACATCCATGAAGGGCATATCGGCGCGGTCGAAAAGAGCTTCGATTTTGATCGAGTGATGATCAGTATCCAGCAACACACCCTCATATTGATAGGTTACTTCCCCTGCAGGATTTTTCTTCTGTACTTTAATTTTCATGACAGACATTCTACCTTAACCGGCACTTCGATCCTTTCCCCCACCTGTGGCGCCGTCTGCAGATAAACATACAGGCCGTTCTCAAGCACCACCTTGAAGCGGTCCTGTTGGAAGATCGCATCGGCGACGATCCCCTGGAGACGGTTCGGCTCCGCCGCCGGCAGCGGCCGCACCAGCAAATGGACCCTCTCCCCCACCTGATGGCTGTGCCCACAAGGGACGGCAAAAACGCCGGCACCACTCTCCACCTCCCAATCACCTTCTTTCCTCTTGCCTCCCACACTTCCATCCACCACATTCCCCAATCCCAAAAAAGATGCCACGAATGCTGAACCGGGATGCGTCCAAACATCGGCCGGTGTTCCCTCACATACGATCCTGCCTTCGTGCAGGATCAGCACCCGGTCTGCAATGGCAAAGGCCTCCTCCTGGTCGTGCGTGACGTAAATGGCCGGGATACGGGTATGCTGCAAAATCATCCGCAGCTCATTGAGCAGATCTTCACGCAGGCTGCGGTCCAAGGCTCCCAAAGGCTCATCAAACATCAATAAGCGCGGGCGGGTTGCCAGGGCCCGTGCCAGCGCCACACGCTGCTGCTCCCCACCAG
>JBLMZU010000173.1:0-9015 GCA_050258995.1 Bacteroidota bacterium | reverse complement strand
GAACATCACGACGCCGACGGCGTAGACGTCCGTGCGCGCGTCGATCGTGCCGCCGCCGATGGTCTGCTCCGGTGCCATGTAGTTCGGCGTGCCGACGACGACGTTCGATTGCGTGGCGTCGCGGCCGCCGGCGCCGCGCAGGCGCGCGAGCCCGAAATCGAGGATCCGCACGTGCTCGCCGGCGCCGATCTCCTCGCTGATCATGAGGTTCGCCGGCTTGACGTCGCGGTGCGTGATGCCCTGCGCGTGCGCGTGCGCGAGGCCGGCGGCGATCTGGCGCGCGAAGCCAATGACACCCACGGCGATCTGGGCAGGACGATTGGATTTTGGGAACCAAATTCCGATATCGCCTTCAGCCGGTTCGGGGAAGATATACGGGATAAGCGCAAGAACCAAAAGAATCCCAAGCGGAATCAACACACCGAATACAAGCGGGTTGCCCCACTTGAGCATCTGCTGGACCCAAAGGAAAAACCAGGGTGCCCGGGTGGACTCTGTAAAGGCTGGCTTGCCAGTCATGGCAGGTGCAATCGGCGCAGGCAGGAAGGTTGCCATCAGGATCAGAATGATCCCGGCAACAAGAATAGTCACCACTTCCCGGCGCACCAGCTCGTTGCGCGAGATACGTTCGTTGCTGGTACGAATCGCAGGCGGCGGGACGGCAATGCCCCCGTCACGACGGACACGGAAGGCGTGCCAGAAGCCAATAATCATGGCAACCACGGTCAGGCCAAAGATGTGCCAGGTATAAAAACGAAGCAGGGCCGTACTGCAGGCTTCCCCACCGCCCGTGGCCATGCGGAACAGGAAATTTCCCGCCCAGGGAATTGTCTTCAACAGGTTTGTGCCGGTGGTCAGAGGCCAGCAGATGCCGCTGTCCCAGCGCAGGATGTAGCCCGTGAAATCCAGCAGGATGGCCAGGACAAACAGCCCCAGGCCCAGCAGATAATTGAAACGGCGCGGATTCCCGTACGCCGCGGTAAAAACAACGCGCAAGAGATGAACCGCGGACACAATCAATAAAAGCTGTGCAGCCCAGTAATGCAGGTTCCGGATAAATCCGCCAAAAGGAACAAGGTAGGTGATGGTCTGAACCGACAGGGCAGCTTCCTGGGGGTTGGGGACATAGTAGAACATTTCCAGGATCCCTGTTACGCCCAGGACCAGCATCAGGAAAATAGCCAGCCCCCCTGCGGCCAGGGTGTGGCGGAAGCGCGCCTGAAGGGCCGGGATCGTCGGGGGGTGCAGGTGGTGGAAGAAAGAAGGGCGCATAAGATATTACAAACCTCCCGCTTCGTTTGGCGGGAGGTTGAGCAGGTGGGCAAATGCCCGTCGAAACGGTAAAGGTTGGGGCGAGAATGATTCGAAGCTTTTAATCGTCTGCGGGTGCGGCAGATTGGTGTTCATCCTCAAATACTGGAAAATAACTGACGATTAATCCATAGGCGAGAATGCCAGCAGAAAAAATTCCAATGGATACAGCAACTTCCGTCCAGCTGGGGAAATAAGTCACTTTATTCATAAACAGCGGCATGTAAGTTAGGGGATCAGAATGTTTTATGGCAAACCAGCTGACATCAAAGCGGTTGAGGATCATTCCCAGCAATATGATCACAGCACCGATAAAAAGACCCCTGGGACTCTGGCGGTTCCGTCTGAACGAGAACCAGACCAGTGGAAACAATACGCCAATCAGGATCTCGGACCAAAAAAGGATGCTGAACCATCCGCTGTTAAAGAGATACTGACTATCGCCGGAGTAGATCAGCTCACTGAATTTTACGATCAGGTAGAGCCCCAAAACATAAGGGATCACAAGAGCCAGCTTTTCGAGCAGGTGGGTCTCCAATCCACGGTGGAAATAGCGCGAGCTGAGTGAAGATTCGAAGATCGTCATGGCGATCCCGATTGCGATGGCTGAGATGAAGAACAAAACGGGCAGGATCGGGGTCCACCAAAGGGGATGCAGTTTAGCGGGCTGGATGAGCAGCAGCGCTCCCAGCGACCCCTGGTGAAGGACAGAGATCACCACGCCAATGATGACCAGCGGCTTCATGAAACGGTCGAGGAAGTTCGCCGGCTTCTGCCAGTTAAACTTCTCAAAGATCGCCGGGGAAAATTCGAGCGCCATGATGGCGATGTAGACCATTACATAGAGCCCAATGAAAAGCAGGAAGGATGTGAAGTTCTGGTAAATGAAGAAGTACCAGATGCGCTCGGGATGGCCCAGTTCAATCATCAGGGCCATTGCTTCCATGATGTAGCCGAGCAGTGCCGTGAGCAGGACCGCCCGCAGCATGGGCTTGAACTGTTTCAGTTCAAAGATATAGATAATCGCCGCGATAATGAAGGCGCCGCTGCTGATCGCAATACCGGTGAAAAGATCAAAGCTGACCCAAAAGCCCCAGGGATAGGAATTACTCAAGTTGCTGATCGCGCCTACTCCATTAGCATAGCGAACCATGGCGATCAAAAAGGCTAACCCAGCCAACGCTAGCAGGATCCAGGCCAGGAGGGGAAATTTCAATCGCAGCCGAGGATGGATGGTGATATTGGCTTTCATTTTTTACTTTTCATCCTTTCCTGCCGCAGTCTTTTCCTTGTTCTTGTTATATACGGATACACCAATTGCCGTTGCGGTCAGTACCGCACCGATGCCCACCGCGGCTGGAACTGTCATTGCGATGACTTTTTCACTGACTGCGTTGACGGGTGTCTCGGGCAGGTTCGGCAGACCCAGCTCATGGAACGGAAGGTGGGAAAGGATCAGGTAGGAGGTCCCGCCATTCTCGAGCTCACCGTAGACATGGTCAATATAGCGGCCGGGATGCGCCGCGATGCGTTCATGGGCGATCTTCAACAGCTCTGTACGGTCGCCATATTCCAGCGCGTCGGTCGGGCAGGTTTGAACACAGGCCGGTTCCTGTCCATTGTAGATGCGCTGCGGACAGAAGGAGCACTTATCGATGAAGGCTCCTTCGAGGAGTCCCTTGTCAAAGTCAAAATGCGGCACGCCGAACGGGCAGGCATTCATGCAGTACCGGCAGCCGATGCACCGGTCTGGGTTGTAGGTCACAGGTCCATCTTCCGCTTTGGTATAGGCACCCACCGGGCAGGCTGAGAGGCAGTCGGGATGGTCGCAATGCATGCAGTGATAGACCATCGTGCCGCGCTGCAGATTGGGATATTCTCCCTTGATGCCAACCCCCGCCACCCACAAACGGGTCTTATCCATCTCGATATTATTTTCCACACTGCAGGACACCATGCAGGCCCGGCAGTCAATGCAGCGTGTGGCGTCGAAGAGAAATGCGTGATGTTTGATTTCAGTCATGATTCATCTATGCCTTTTGAACGGTGACAAAGGTCTGGCTCAAAGCCTGGCCGCCGCTGATGGGATCAGCATAGGTAACGTGCACTGCAGAGTCACTCGCACCGACACCGTAGGCAGTTGTTAGTCCCTTTGACATATGTCCATATCCGGGAGTCATATACACACAATCAGGCCGTATGGCTTGGGTTGCCAAAAGATGAATATGGATTTTGCCCACTTCGCTGGTCACTTCCACCCAATCGTCCGTGGCAAAGCCAAGCTTGCTGGCGGTCCGGGCGTTCATCCACAAACGAGGCTCATCCGAGTACTTGTGGAGCAGCTGGTTGTTTTGGGTCCCAAACTGCGTGGACTGGGCCACCTTGCCCGTCAGCAAATAGAATTGACCTTCGGCAGGTTGTGGCGGTTCCTCCCACGTAGGCACGCCGGGGAAACCAACTTTTGCCAGGGTATCGGAATACAGCTCGACTTTTCCACTCGGGGTATTCCAGGTGAAGCCGGTGGGTTCGCCTTCGGGCATCTCTGCATAGCCCTTTGCCTTGACATCTTCCAGGCTGACGCCCAGCGGGGCGAGCTGCTGACGGAGGTAGTCCTCCTCGTCCTTGTATTGGAAGTAATCTCCCAGACCAAGGCGCTCCCCCAGCTGTTTGTAAACCCACAAGGCGGATTTCCCTTCCCCCTGCGGCTCGATGACCGGCTGGCGGATAAAGGCCTTGTTGCCAACCGGCACAAGCGGATCGTAACGCTCAAGATAGGATGCCTCAGGCAAAATCACATCCGAGAACCAGGCGGTATCGTTCGGGATGATATCCATCGTGACAATGAAGTCCATTTTGCCAAGTGCCTGGAGGGTCTTGCTACGATCAGGCAATGACATGACCGGATTCTGACGGGAGATAAACCATCCATGTGGCTGATATGGATCGCCGCTGACGATGTTGTCGCGCATTTCCTGGAAGACGCCGATTTTCAACGGGACTACTGGATACTTCCAGGGCACGCCATCGAGACGCAGGGCCGAGATACGCGGGTAAGGGGGCTGCGGAGGAGCACCGAGTCCGGCGCCTTCCGCCGCACCGCCAGTCAATACCACATTCCAATTCCCAATCAACGCATTGAGAGTCGAGATGGCGCGCTGCGTGTGGAAGGAATTTACGAAGTTGGACGTGCGCCAGCCGTTATGAGCCAGCGCATGCGGCGCCGCGGCTGCAAACTCATGGGCGATGCGTGTGATCGTTTCAGCGGGGATGCCTGTGAGTGGAGCAGCCCATTCCGGGGTATACCGGCTGACTTCCTTCTGGAATTCATCAAAACCGGTCGTGTACTGGTCGACGAAAGAACTGTCATACAGCTTTTCACCGATAATGGTATGGAGCAGTGCCAGGTGAAAAGCAAGATCGGTGCCGGGCTTGATAGGCAGCCATTCAGTCGCCTTGGAGGCTGTCTTTGTAAAACGCGGGTCCAGGTAGACCACTTTCGCGCCGCGGTCGATTGCGGCGCTCAGGTCATGCGTTTCCGAGGTCGAGATCGCTTCCAGAAGATTGCGTCCCGTCAGCAGGATATAGCTAAGCTGGTCGTTGTATATGCGGGCAGGTTCCTCCATGCCATAAGTCATCAGGTTTGAGACGATCATGGCATTGAAGCACAGCGAGCGCTGCGTCCCATAATTCGGGGAGCCGAAGGCATACAGTAAATTCTCGAACAGCGGCTGGCTCAGGTTGTGAGTGGAGGAAAAGACCATGGCTTCCGGGCCATACTTCTTCTTGATATTGCTCATTTTGGAGGCAACCAGATCCAGCGCCTCCTCCCAGGATGCCGGACGGAAGATGCCTTCGCCGCGTTTTCCGGCCCGGATCAGGGGAGTCAGCACCCGGTCGGGATCGTAGGTGTTCATTAAACCTGACTGTCCGCGCGGACAAAGGTTGCCTCGTGAGTGTGGATGCTCGGGGTTTCCATCCAGCTTGACGACCCGGCCGTCCTTGATCTTTGCGACCAGCCCGCAGCGCCAGACGCACATTTCACACATGCTGTGGACGTATCCATCGCCGGCAGCGTTGAGGAGGCCTGCGTCACGCGCCGCCTGGGCCGCCTTGGGCGGGAGCATCTGACCAACGGCCAGCACACCGGCCGTTGCCGCGCCCAGTTTTAGAAAATCTCGCCTTGAGACTGTTTTTGCCATGTTTATGCTCCAGTGCTCATTTACCTGCACTTGTAAGGGTAGGTCCTCTACCTAATGACTGCCTGTCAGAACGCCTACAACTGTTCCTTTTGCTTCCGTTGCAAGCCGACACGGTCAATAAAGTAGAACAGGAGAAGTGCCATCAGTGCAAAGGCAAGCACGGTAAGGTAAGGATTGAGATTCCATAGATCGGGGATCACAACGTTTCCATAGTTGGCCAGTTTTGAGACCAGTGGGAAGACCTGCTCGTAGACCATGCCAAAGAGCACAGCACCCGTTGCAAAACCAAGCAGACCAGGGACAATGTAATCGAGTTTTCCTTCGCCGGACCCGGCGACACAGGTACCCGGTCAGTATCCGGTCAGGGCCATCCCAACGCCAAATATCAGCCCGCCGATCAGATTTCCTACAACATATGTGGCGGGAACTGCCGGGAAAGTGATCCATCCCAGACCGCGCAGGATATACAGACCTGTCATTGCGACGACCAGCGCGGTCATCATGAACTTCAGGACTGCCATATCCGTAAAGCGGAAGACATTTACGATCTTATGGTATTTCGTCAGCCCGGCTTTGTTCAGGGAGAAACCGAAGAAAACTCCCATGACCAGGGCGATGATAAATGTGGTCATCCTAGTAACTCCTGCGATAGATGATCAGGGTAGTGAGAATGCCCGAGGCAAACATGCCCGCAATGAAAATGAAGGCCGCGGGGGCAAGCAGCATGCCTCCTGAGATGGCAAGACCGCTCGTGCATCCGCCTGCAATTCCTGCGGCAAACTCAAGCAGGATCGCGCCGAAGAAGGCGATCACCCAGCGCTTCCAAACCTGGGGACCAAAAACACTCTTCCACTGCGCATCGCTGTTGGCGGAACCCTTTTTACCCCATTGCAGCGTGCCACTGGTTGCCGCGCCCACCATGCCACCGAAGAACACTCCCACCAAAAGAATGACGCTGTAGGTAATACCGGGAGGCATGATGAAGTTGAAATACATATTATCAAAGGCAACCGGCGCAACTGCCTTCCCGATCATTGCCACCACGTGCTCGAAGGCGCCCGACGCGCCGAGCAAATTGTTGCTCAGCCATACTCCCAGGATGCCCACCACTCCCAGCAGGATGCCCGCCACATAAGGCGACCATTCCTCCCTGCGGATATAGTTCAACACGGACTTCATGGATTAATCCTCCTCCTTCTTGACCACAGCTTCGATGAGATCCAACACCTGGTCGGCTTTCTTGCTCTCCAGGAGATTCTTTAACGTTTTACGCGAGCCGGCTTTGAGCTTTGTGAGCTCCGGCAGCATCTCGATTACGTCTGCGGGATACTCCTCTTTCACCTTGCTGGTATCCCCGAATTTCACGTTGACGAGTTTTTCCCTCGTTACAACAAAACCACCGCCGACAACCACCATGAAGCCGATCATGCCGATCAAAATCATATTGCCCCAATTGATGGGCTTTTTGCCGAGCACGATCTCATCATAGTTTTGTTTGTAGTTGATCGCGTTGGGATCTTCGACAGCGACTTGATTGCAGCTCTGGGTGGAAGCCGTACTGGGAGCGGCTTCTGGCACCACGGCGGCGGCTTCAGGCGTGCTTGCAGCTAAAGCCGCAGACCCTGTACCAGCCTGCACGCCCAAAATATCCGCATACACCTTGGCTCTTGCATCCAGGTCTGCAGCATGGCACTGCTGGCAGGATGCTTTCACATCCGTCATTGGACTCACCATCCCCTGATGCGCTGCGGCCTTGTCTGTCGCCTGCTGGTTGCCAGCGTGACAGATGTAGCAGAAGTCACCGAACGCATGGGATTGGTGCCACTGCGTCCCATCGGCATTGACAGGATCCTGTGCCTGGACTTCATGACATGTTTTACACGATGAAGCCTGGGAACCGCATTGTGCCGCTGCAGGCTTTACTCCTATAAAGGCAACAGCACTGATGAACAACAGTAAAACCCCAAAAGCCAAAGGGATGATAAAAGGTTTGTTTCTATGCATAGGTCACTCCTGGGGAAGAATGGAAACTGCCATACAAAATTTATTGACTGGGCTGGTCAAGATAGACTTCCAAAAGGTTGGCTTGCTGAGTCAGCCTGGTGCGCATGACAGAACGCAACAAGTCCAGTGCCTGGATGATGCGCTGATCTGTCAGCTGGTAGGTAATTGCCGTTCCATGTCGTTGTGTGGAGACAAGGCCGCGTTCACGTAAAACCTTCAGGTGGCGGGAAGCTGTCGGCTGGGGAACGCCCAGCTCATTGGTAAGCTCGGTCACATTCAGGGGTTTTTCGTTAAGGGCATAGAGGATCAAGATGCGCGTGGGATCGGAAAGAGCGGCACAAAAATTGGCTTCGAGCTGGATAATTTCCTGTTTGAGGGTCTGATTTACCATTTTTGCTTTCCTATATGCGGATGGACGCATATATGCACTCACATGATAGCCCTGTGACATATTTCACAATAGTGAACTGTGTCACCACCCCAGCAGCCGAATGTCACACTAAGATTACAGAGTGAACAATAATTGTTACACGGTCACAGGCGTATTTCCGCCTCTGGCTGCCATCCGTTTTTCGGATTCGCCAAAATCCAGTTGGAGTGATGCGGATCTGCCAGCCGTTGTGGCAATGGAAGACTGTTTCGCCCTCCCGCGCCGGCACTCCATCCCACCCATGAAAAAAGCCTGTTACTTTCCGAGCGTTTTTATCCGCGATCGTACGTCACAAAATATTAGTCAGAAAACTCTTATCAAGAGGACAAATCAATGTCTGACAATCGACGTTTAGCAAAAGGAAATTGAAGAACAGGCATATTCCAATTCTCCCTGGCCGGATGAGCAGGCAATTAGTGTGTGACAGAGACTGCACGAGCTCCGGATTGAGTCCGGACTTTCCTTGAGGACTCTGGCAGACCGCTGCGGCCTGAATATCAACACCTAAGCCTCATTGAGAATGAGCATTCTTCCCCCAGTGTGAGAACATTACAGCAACTGGCGCAGGGCCTGCAGGTGCCGATCACTGATTTTTTCAAACAGACCTTGCAACCAAAAGGCTCGTCCATCAAAAACATGGAGAACAGCCGAGCATGGCCTTTCAGCATAGCACCACGGAGGATCTTGCTGCCGGCATGCCGCGTTCTGGAGCCGAACCTTTATTGTCACGCTCGAGCCCGTGGCCGACAGCGGGAAGAGACCCATCGTTCATACAGGATGATTTGCCTACTGCCTGGTAGGAGTTATGTATGAAAATCGCAGCAATCACAGACAACGGAAAGACCTATTGTTGGGAGAACTACGCCAGGTGTGGAGAGCCAGGCATTCTTCAGTTGAGCAAACAAATTGTGGACGAGATCTCTTCCATCGAACACCCCTTGACCAAAAATGCGTCCGCGCCCGCCTGCTGTGCCTGGGCCTGGTAATCCGGATACAGAGTCAGGATGATAATTTTGATCCCCGGCCAGCGCGCCTTAATGATCCGGGTTGCGTCCAGGCCGCTGATCGCCC
>JBLMZU010000172.1:0-4180 GCA_050258995.1 Bacteroidota bacterium | reverse complement strand
CTTGCGCCATGAGAGAGATTGTTTGAATGCGGGCTCGGCTACCAATGTTATTGAAGAAACTCCGTCCATCCGGACCGAAGGAAAGGAGTCACAATCATGAATAAATATATATTCGTTTTCGGATCGTTGCTAATCTTCGCCTCTTTAGTAATAGCCTCTTGTTCCTTCATAGGAGGCAGTGGGCTCGGCGGTGGCGTCCCCAGTTCCGGCAAGATCCAGACGGAAACAAGGGAACCCGGTGCTTTTGATGCGATAGCGGTTGAATATCCAGGAGCGGAGATCACTGTCGAGCAGGGCGATAAAGAGGTAGTTGAGATTGAAGCGGATGACAACCTCCTCCCGCAACTATCAACTGAAGTGCTCTCAGGGACACTCACGATCAAGAATGTGGAAACTGACTGGAAGACCACTGTAAATCCCTCCAAGCCGGTGAAGATCAACATCGTCGTGAGAGACCTGAGTGAGATCATTTTATCGGCACCGGTAGGAGACCTGAAAGTGAACGATTTGCAGGCCGGTACGCTGAAACTGGTGGTGAGCGGCGGTGCTCAGGTCAGGCTGAACGGAATCCAGGTTAGCGTGCTGGATAGTGTGTTGAGCGGCGCAGGCGATATCCAGGCGAGTGGAACGGCCGAGGAGCTCAAACTGGTCCTGAGCGGGCTGGGGGACTTCAATGCGGCTGACCTGCAGAGCAATAAGGCAAACATCGAGCTCAGCGGGATGGGCGGCGCCACGGTTCGAGTGGAAGATGACCTCGCGGCGACGATCACGGGTGCTGGCTCAATTCACTATTTTGGAAATCCCCATGTAGAGCAAAGCATCAATGGTGCGGGCTCTGTCAAGCCCGCGGGGTGAGCTACCGACCTCTAAAAAGACTGGAAAGGCAAATCAATGAAGAAATGGCTATGGGTTTTGCTCGGAGGGATTGTTTTGTTCTGGGCTGTTTTTTGGTACCTCAATTTTCGCGTTGCAGCCAGTAACAGGAAATCCGAGCACAACAACTCCACGACAAGCATAGGAGATGGTTTGCCGGATGCCATGCAGTGTAGAGAAAAAATCAACCTTGTTCTCACCGGCAAAGGCCCAATGATTGACGCGCTTCCAAAGGCCCTGGCAGTTGAAATGAACAAGGCCGGGATGGAGGACATCGAGTTGGTGCAAGGAATTGAACCTGATTATCAAAGTCCAGCCCTGGTCGTCAATGTCGGGAATCCAGACATACTCTGGACACCTTTCTTCGCAACCAGCCAGTTCACGATCCAGGTCGGCTACTCGTCCAGCGGCGAACCCCCTCTCATGGGAGAGACTCTGGTCACCATTGACAACAAGAATGGCCCGGTCCTGAATATGTACGGCGAGTACGAGGTCAGCGATCGCTCCTGGGGGCTGATTTCTCGGCTGGGCTACCACCAGGCTTTGGCAGAATACCTGGCCAGGGAGATTGTCAGCACATTGCAAGATCTGTACAGCGTTTGAGTAACCTAGCGACAAAAGATTCAAAAAGAGGAGGCTCATTATGATAAACATTTTGAAAAGGCAACACGGAATGAGTATCGTCGGGCAGGGTGGGAAAATCATTCTCTTCATGCTGCCGTCTTTGATTGCGGCCATATGGCTTGATGTGAATTTTCCCCAATTTGCAGCACTGCCCGAGAGCATTAGTTTTGTTAAGCCTGTGGGATATATATTCCTGCTTCCCGGACTAATGCTTTGGGCGACCGCAGTGATCCAGTTACTGGTCGGCTTTTCCAAAGGTGAGTTGGTCACAACTGGCGCATACGGTGTTGCCCGCAATCCCATCTATTCTAGTGCGACGTTCTTCATCCTCCCGGCCATCGCGCTGCTGACTCTAACCTGGGTCTATTTTGCTGTTTCAGTCTTTCTATATATCGGTGTGATGATTTTCATTGGCGTGGAAGAGAAACAACTTACTGCGGCCTTTGGGAAGGAGTATGAAGACTATATGACAAGGGTGGATCGGCTCATTCCATTGAAAAAGCCTTGATGGCGAGGGTGTGGCGCTGTTTCACGTGTCTGAACTGATAAATCCTAACAGGTCGGTGTAAGACCAAAGAAAGGAACAAGAGATGAATAGAAATATTCTCGTTGCATACGCTTCGAAATATGGCGCAACCAAAGAGATTGCCGAAAAAATCGGTGAGGTGCTTTGTCAGGCAGGTTTACAGGCAGATGTTTGCCCCGTAGATGGCATCCTCGATATCACCTCATATCAGGCCATTATCCTGGGCAGCGCGGTCTATATCGGCAAGTGGCAGAAAGAAGCGGTAGAGTTCTTACAAGTCAATGAGAAGGTCCTCGCTGACCGGCCGGTCTGGATATTTTCCAGTGGTCCAACAGGTGAGGGTGATCCGGTTGAATTGGTAGATGGTTTGCGCTTTCCCGTTGCACTCCAGCCGGTTGTCGATCGGATCAATCCTCGTGACATAGCCGTCTTTCACGGCTTTATCAACCCTGACAAAATTAACTTCATCGAAAAATGGTCGATCAAAAGCCTCGTGAAAAAGCCATTTGGTGACTTTCGGAATTGGGATGCTATTACCGCTTGGGCGACATCGATTGCAGAAACCCTGAAAAGTACGGATGCCGAGCAGTCAACATTATTTATCTCGAGATAAAGAACGCCTTGATATAGGCTCGCTCTCGCCGGTATCTTGTGCCCGTCATAGTGCGCGTCGGCGCGGCCGGCGCAACAGCACGCCTTTGAAATCAGGGAACTTCCATGGAAGTCCCACGCTACTGGAGATTGAAATCCCAACGCTATCGCCTGGAAGGTTCAGCTTGTCCTCCGTGCTCACCGAACGCAGATCGTTGGTGAAGCACTACCGATATGGCTTACCTCAACGGCTCGTATGGACATCAAAGCTCGCATTCGGTATGAAATCACGGAAAGGACAATAAAGTGAATCACATAAGCACAACTTTTGCCTCGTCGATTACAAAAGCTGCCAGCAAACAGACCTATTACACGATCCGCTTTCTAGTAGATCGCGACCGCGTCGAGGATGCCTACCGGGCGTATGGATACTTTCGTTGGGTAGATGATACTCTCGATGCTAAATCCGCTACCGCCGCGGAACGAAGCGCCTTTATCCAAAGACAGAAATCCCTGCTGGAAAAATGCTACGGGGGCGAGATTCCCTCGGATGTAGACATCCAGGAACAAATGCTGATCGACCTGGTCCAGCACGATCATGAAAAGGATAGTGGGCTGCAATCCTATCTACGCAACATGATGCAGGTGATGGAATTCGATGCCAGACGGCGCGGCGGGCCGATCTCGCAAGCGGAACTGAACGAATATACGCGCTGGCTGGCCACTGCTGTGACCGATAATCTGCATCATTTCATCGGGCATGGTGAATTTGCCCCACGCGATGAGACGCGCTATCTGGCCGTCTCAGCGGCACATATCACACACATGCTCAGGGATACATACGATGATATGCAAACTGGCTATTACAACGTTCCGCGTGAAGTGCTGGAGATCAATCGTATCGGTGTGCAGGATGTAGCGACCGATGCATACCGGAACTGGGTAAAGAGTCGGGTGCAGTTGGCGCGCGAGTATTTCAAGGCAGGCAAAAACTATTTTGCGCGAGTACAGAATCGTCGCTGCCAACTCGCATGTTATGCGTATATCGCGCGCTTCGAGTGGTTGTTGGACACCATTGAAAGAGAGGGTTATCTACTGCGCCCTCAATACAATGAAAGAAAAAGTGCCGGGACCGGATTGCGGATGAGCTGGCTCACCTTTTCCTCCATATTCCGCCTGCAAGCTGTGGATGCTTTGCACCAGCCTGATATCGCTCATCCGTGGGGGAAACTTTGAAATCACAATCTGTCGTCGTCATTGGTGCAGGTATTGGCGGGCTCACGGCCGCCATCCATCTTGCCAAACACGGACTGTATGTCACGGTTCTGGAAAAGAATTCTGGCCCCGGCGGGCGCTGCGACCGCCTTAGCCGCGATGGACATCATTTCGATACGGGTCCAACTCTGTTTGTCATGCCCCTGCTGTATGAAGCGGAATTTCGCGCCTTGGGGGCATCGATGCATGAACAACTCGATCTGCAACGCGTTGATCCAACCTATCAACTGGTGTTCGATAACGGTACGCAACTGTCGCTCACCTCCGATATGCCATCCATGCGGGAGCAGT
>JBLMZU010000171.1:0-2524 GCA_050258995.1 Bacteroidota bacterium | reverse complement strand
TAAGCGGTTACCGGGGCGAAATCCTCGGTCGCAGGTTCGAATCCTGTCCTCCCCGCCACAAAAACACGTCCATGAGGGCGTGTTTTATTTTCAGTCCCAGGTCCCCAAAAGCGGATGATGTTCGAATCCTGCGCTTGCGTCCCCGCCACATGGAGAAAACGCGTTTCGTAGGGAGCGCGTTTTTCTTTACCACAAAGGGCCACGAAGGTGCACGAAGGAATTATTTTAAGTCCAGTTTCATTCCGAGATGGCTGCCTTTGAATCCCAGTCTCTCATAAAAGCGATGGGCATCCTTGCGGGAGAGGTGGGAGGTCAGTTGGATGAAGTGGGCGCCGCGCTCGCGGGCGCGTTCGATCGTCCATTCCATCATCTGCCGCCCAATCCCCCTGTCTCTGTATTGCTTGTCCACGCGCACGGACTCGACCTGGGCACGCAGTCCACCCTGATAGCTAATCGACGGGAGAAAAGTGAGGTGAAGCGTTCCGATCACTGTAGCGCCTGATTCGGCCACGATTAATTGATGATTTGGATCCTGCTCAATTTGTTCGAATGCCGTGTAATAGGACCCAGGCAGAGGGTCCTCACATTTCTCGCGCTGGCTCCCCAATTCATCGTCAGCAAGCATCCGCACGATCTCCGGCAGATCATCACGGACCGCAGGCCGAAAGCGGATTTCCGTAGTCATTCGCTGCGATCCTGGCGGGTCAGCTCGGCATATTCCGGGTGACGGCGCATGAAGGCCGCAGCATACGAGCACATCGGCACCACTCGCAGGGAATTTTCCCGGGCATAGGCCAGGCTGACCTCCACGATACGGCCAGCCACCCCCTGCCCCCGCAGGGAGGGGTGGACCCCCACATGGGTAATGACGAAATTCCTGTCGTCCTGCATGTAATCCAGCTTGGAGAGCGTGCCGTCGATCCAGGTCTCGAAGCGGTGCTCGCCGGGATTGTGAATCACTTCCACTTTATTTAAGTCGATTTCCATGAATGTCACCTTTTCACAGGTCTTTTTCCTGATTGTATCGCAAGGTAGCTGGTTAAACGAAAAAAGGACAGCCATGTTGCAGGGCTGTCCTCCTGTCTACAACAGTCATTTATTTTGAGTTAATGAATGCAATCAGGGCCTCGATCTCCGGGCCTTGTAACTGCAGGTTTGGCATTTGCGTGTCCGACTTTACCAGTGTGGGATCTTTGAGGCGCAAGCGCAATACTTCGGGAGCGGCGGAATATTTTGAAAGGTCCGGTGCACCATTTCCAATGGTCCAGTATTCTGTATCACGGGACGCTCTTGTGTTGGTGTGGCAGGTAATGCAGCCTTTGGTCAGGAACAACTGCCTGCCAAGTTCCACCTGTGAAGCGGAAGAGTGGCTTGAAAACCCGGATTTTGCCTGCGCCTCCACCCGGGATGCTGAGGCTGATCCTACAGCCAGCAGCACGAATCCCGCCAGCAGACATAGAGCGGTTAACAACATGGTTGTCCTGCTCTTGTGGCGAAATCCAACGACGCCGGCAAAAAGTCCCAACACGATCACCGCCAGGCTGAGAGGCATCATCAAGGAGGAAAGCAGGGAGACTGCCGGAAATTCCTGCGCGGCCGCTGTCCCGGCCGCAGCAACCTTGAGCACAGGCATCGGCTGATACATGGTGAAGGCTTCAATCCCCCAGTGCCAATCTCCCTCTTTTGGCATTGTCAGGGTAGCCGTGTAATGACCTGGCCCGCCCTGCGCCTGGGCAGGGAAAACCAGTGTTTCATCACCGAGGGCTGCAGTTACCTTCGGCGAGAGACCGACCATCAAGGTTCTGCCATGCTGGCGGACAGTAAAGCCAACCGTCTGCGGCTCGCCTGCCACAGCCCCGGAAGGCAGCACATCGAGTGTAATGACTGCCCAGCCTCCCGCAAACGTAGGAATGGTTGGAAGCAGTAGGAGCGATACGGCAAGCAGGAGTGAAATGCGCAATCGGAAAAACATTCATACCTCTTTTGGGTGGTCTTTACTTTCCTACACCGCCCGGGAAGGTTTGGTTCCAGCGCTAAGGAATGGGTTCGAGCGATTCTGCGATCTTGACGGCTTCGTCCATCGATAGATTGGATTCCAGGCGATAGGTGACTCCCCCGTCCTCCCAGATCAGAACATGGCCGTTGACCAGGCGTGAGATTTCCATGTCCCCGTTCCGGAACAGGATCGGATAAGGTCCCACCGCCCAAACGGCGCGCTGATCGTTCACACTCGTCTCGTCGATGGCCTGCGGAGCAAATTTATTTACAGCCCAACTGCCTTCGGGAATAAAATGCAGACTCATCTTCACCTGCTCAGGATCTTGCGGCTCCATCCACACCAGGATCGTCATGGGTCCGTTGGCATCCACGACAAAAACCCGGTCAGGTTTTCCCAAATCGGCGGGATAGGAGGGAAGCAGGATCGGATAATCCGCCTGCCGCTGGGCAGCACTAAGAGTGGTCTCACCAGCCATTTGCTCAAGCAGCGGCAGCATGGACGCCACGGTTGGCACAGGCGTGACTG
>JBLMZU010000170.1:0-7001 GCA_050258995.1 Bacteroidota bacterium | reverse complement strand
ATCGTATCGACCTGATCCGATCTGCAGCCTGGCCTCTCTGGTATACCTATGAGATCCGTACCCTTTTCCGGGAAGGGGAAGGGCATATCGGCCGGGCCGTGGAAATGGCGCGAGGCCTGCTGTCTGCCATCGAGCCGGGCGGGAATGTGGCAGAAAGAATGCAGTTGGAGACAACCCTCGGATGTCTTCTGGCATACCAGGCTTTTTTCTATCTCAGGCTCGGACGGAATGATGAGGCGCTGGGACTTTTCCAATCCAGTATTTCTTTTCTGCGAAAATACCAGGAGCCTTTCCTGCTTTCCTATGCGCTTGCCCATTATGGCCTGGCGCTCTGGCTGGTCGGCAGGTTTGAGGATGCCGTTCCTGCGGTGGAGGAAAGCCTGGCGCTCTGCCGTCCACTTGATGACCGCTGGCACATGGCCCTCTACACCACGTTCCTGGGGATGGTCGTGGTTGGGAAGGGTGATAACGAGCTGGCTTACAAGATCCTGAATAGAGCCATGCCGATGTGCCGCCAGTTGGGGGATCCGCGATTGATCACCCTGGCAGTTGGGTTCCTGAGCCGGGCTGCACAATTGCTTGGAAAGGAATCTGAAGTGCTTGCTCTATTGCAGGAAGGACTGCAGGTTGCCACCGAAACCGGGGACCGCTTCGGCATGGGGCTTGCGCTCGAAAGGATGGCCCAGGCTGCGCAAGTCAAGGGAGAGAAGGCAGAAGCACAGCGACTGCTCAAGGAGAGCATACGCCTGTTCCACGAAGCCGGGGATATGTGGAGTCTCTGCCGGGCATACACCGTGGCAGGTAACTTGGCGTTGGAGGAAAGTGACCTTGTCCGTGCGCGCCAATCCTTCATTGAGGCCTACAAGGCGGGCATGACTGCCAAAACACCTCCAAGCGCACTGGCTGCACTGGCCGGGCTGGTGACCGTCTATTCCCTGGAGGGCAGGGACGAACAGGCCATGGAACTGGCGTTTCTGGTGCTGGATCATCCTGCCAGCCCGCCGGACACGAGGGCCGGTCTTGAAAAGATCTGTGCCGATCTCGAAACCCGGCTGAAACCAAGACAGGTGCAGGCAGCCCATTCGAAGGCTGGAACCCTGGATCTTTATTTCCTCGGCCTGGAATAGAATCGCTGCTCTTGATCGGCGCTGCCTGCCCCAACCCGGGAAATATTTTCCATTTCACGGTTGGGTAGGGAAGGTCGAGTCTTTGCAGTGGGAGAATCTGGATGCCTTTCCAAGTCTTTACACCGCTTCCACAAGCGGTGGCATTCCTCCCCTTGAATCGGGATGGGGAACCTGGTCCGATCCTCAGCCTGGCAGCGCCGCACAATTAGGCAAGATCGACGATTATTGGGTTCAAGATGGACCCCAAATACCAGATCCATATACGAGCAAGATCTAAAAAATCAAATCCGAATCCAGTTGATGATTTTCTGCGCACCAGCCCGGTAAAGGTGGCCAGCACAGACCTCGACGAAAGTGAAGGGGACACGAAGTTCTATACGTACTCGCCTCCCAACTAAAAAAGGGAAAGCCCGGGAATTTACAGCCGGCAGATATAAGATATCGTATAGAGTCCTTGTGAAAGACTACTTCTCCTGACCGGGAATGTATTCCTCTTCCAGGTGAGCACGGATGTCGGCTTCCTCGAACCAGACAGGTTTTAGTTTCCGCGCCGCCAGCAGAGGCGCCTGGTCTGCATAATGGGGGGATTCTTCATGCAGCGTCGATGAGCCGAACTGGTGCACGCTCATTGAGTGTACCGTGCCTTCCCTGTCCCAGATCGCCAGGAGCACATAGGAATCACCCACGGCGGTCTTGAGCCGGCCATCCTCCTGCAGCTCTCCATATGTGGCGTGCAGGATATCGGGACCGCCGCCGATCGGCAGATCCACGCGGCCGCGCATCAGGCGGTTGACATCCCCCCATTTGACATCCACGCGACCGAAGTGCTGCATCAGGGTCTGGGTGGCCTGGGTAAAAGAGTCAAGGACCATGGCCTGGTTGAAGTTTCCCTGTCCAAGCCTGTCGATGTTGATCGAGCCGGGATATTTATGATTGAGGTTCATAATGGTAAGAACCATCAGGCCCGCACTGGGATTCTCAGGATCTGCGCTCAGGTCCCAGCTCCGGACCACCTCCTGGGCGCGGGCGGTATCCGCGTCGGGCATGTGGGCCGCCGCGATGAGTTGGACGATCTGGGGGAGGATCGACTCCTGTGAGTAATGCATGTCGAATTTGTACTTGACAAACTCCTCGGGCGTAATGGACTCGTCCGCACCGAACAGCTCGAGCATGCGCAGGGACCGGTTCGAGATCAAGGTGTCGATCCCAAGCGTGGGAGAATAAGAGTCCGGGTCCGGGTTGCCTGCTCCAATCGTCGTCCGGTACGGCGTCCCATTGCCGTTTTGCACAAAGCCGGAAGGCGGGTTCAAGACCTGGGGAAGTTTGTCAAACGGAAGATATTCGGTCCACAGGGTTTTGGATGTGTCGCCCGGCAGATAGCCTGTCCAGTCGTAGCCTTCATTACGAACAGGGATGATGCCATTGTAGAGATAATAGATGTTGCCTTCCTTATCTGCATAGGCCACGTTGAACATGGGGAGCTGGCCGAGACGCATGGCATCCTGCCATTCCTTGAAGTTGGTGGCCTTGTTCATCCGGTAGAGCTGCTCCCAGATCCCGGCAGTGCCGATCCCGGCATAGCGCAGGGCATACGTATTTCCTTTGGCTCGGACGGCCGGTCCATACACCGACCAGAGCGTTTCGCGGCTGACCGTGATCTTGAGATTGCCGATCAGCTTCACTTTGAGCCTGGCCTGGCGCACTTCCAGGTCGCGCCACTGGCCGTCGTACAGGTACTGGTTGGGGTTCTGGGGATTGATCGTCAGCCGGTAGACGTCGATGAGGTCCGGGTGGTTGACCGTGAAGGCCCAGCCCAGGTCGCGGTTGTGACCGTGGATGATGAGCGGAGAGGCGGGGAAGGTGCCGCCGACCATGTCCCAGCCTTCGTCGCTGTGGACGTGGGCTTCATACCAGGCCACCGGCCCGGTATACGGCTGGTGCGAATTGACATCCAGGTAGGTCTGGCCGTCAGATGTGCGGCTGGGACCGATGGCGAACTCGTTGGAATTGTTGGGAATCGCCTGCGTGGGCGTAAGGGCAGGCTCCGGATCGTCGCTGAAGAGATGAGCAATGGTCTTGTCGAGATCGAAGAAGAGAGGCGACTTTTCGACCGAGGCCGCGACGATATCTTTTCCGGTGACAGGGAAGAGGCCGGGCAGCACCTCGCGCGGATGATAGGCCGCATATACGTTCAAGCCATCGGCATACCCCTCCACCAGGGCCCGGGTCCCAGGGCTGAGCCGGCCGTACTGGGCATCCACCACATCCCAGACGCGCAGGAAGTGAACGAGATAATCGGCAGGCGCCGAGTCCTTCCCGTAGACGGTCGCCAGGTCCCCGCGCGCCGCGATCAGAACTTGTTGAATGGTGAGAAAATCATCCTCGCTGTGGGCATAGGCCAGGCCGTAGGCGGCATCCTTATCTGTGTGACCAAAGACGTGTGGCACGCCGTATGTATCACGCAGGATCTTCACGTTGTAGTGGGAGGCGATGTTCTTGAGCGAACCCAGATCCTCCCGGACAGGCCAGAAGATGAAAAGAGCGATGATCAGCAGACCGGTGAAAATACCAAGCACAAGTTTTTTCCAGTTTCCGTTGAGCCAGCCCATGTTCGTGTATCTCCTTGGATGCGAGGTGTCATGCTTTCAGGGCGAAGGTGCCGGGTAATTTTACAGCCAAAAAAGAGTTCCTGCCTCGTGATAAAATCGGCTCCATGACTCTCACCGAACAGATCGCTTCTCAACTGAATATCAAGGCCTCCCAGGTTACGGCTGTGATCAACCTCCTGGATGATGGCAACACCGTCCCTTTTATTGCACGCTACCGCAAGGAAATGACCGGCTCCCTGGACGACGAACAGATCCGCATCATTGCCGATGAGCTGGTCCGGCTCCGGTCACTCGACGAGCGGCGAGCGGCCATCCTGGCCTCGATCGAAGAGCAGGGCAAGCTCAGCGATGAGCTGCGCGGGCAGATCGACACGGCTGCCACTTTGACTGCCCTCGAAGATTTATACGCGCCTTATAAAAAGAAACGCCGCACCCGGGCCATGGTCGCCCGCGAGAAGGGACTGGAGCCGCTGGCGGACCTGATCCTTGGGCAAAGCCTGCAGGGCTCACCTGAAAAGATCGCCGAGCGTTTCCTGAACGGACAGGTGGCCAATGTGGCCGAAGCCTTGCAGGGCGCCCGCGATATTGTGGCGGAAATGATCAGCGACAATGCCAACGTCCGCTCCACCCTGCGTGGGAAGGCGCTGAAGTTTTCCAAGGTGCGCGTGGAAAAAGTCAAGGATGCAGTGGACGAGAAGGCGGTCTACCAGTCGTATTATGAATTCGAATATCGCACCGACCGCCTGCAGCCGCACCAGGTCCTGGCCATCGCGCGCGGCGAAAAGGAAGGGATTCTGCGCGTCCATGTCGACATCCCGGAGCGCGACTGGCTGGACGCCATCCAGTCCGAATACGAGCAGGATCTCATCTCTCCGTTTGCCGATCAGCTGGCCCTCGCGATCCAGGATTCGGCGGAGCGGCTTTTGCTGCCTGCAATAGAAAGAGACGTGCGCCGCGAAAAGGGGGATTGGGCAGATAGCCACGCCATCCAGGTGTTTGCCAGCAACCTGCGTGCCCTGCTCGGCCAGCCGCCCCTGGCCGGTCACGTCATCCTGGGACTCGATCCCGGATTTCGCACCGGCTGCAAGGTGGCAGTCGTGGACTCGACCGGCAAGCTGCTGGATACCGGCACGATCTATCCCCACGAGCCGAAGAACGACTGGAAGGGCGCGATCGGTACCCTGCAGGAGATGATCGATCGCCATCACGTCACACTCATTACCATCGGGAATGGCACCGCTTCGCGCGAAACGGAGAGGCTCGTCTCCGAATTGACGCGCAACGCGCCGCAGACCAAATACTTGATTGTCAACGAAGCTGGCGCCTCCGTCTATTCGGCCTCCGCCCTGGCCCGCCAGGAATTCCCGGACCTGGACGTTACCATTCGCGGGGCCGTGTCCATTGCCCGGCGCGCCCAGGACCCGCTGGCCGAGCTGGTCAAGATCGATCCCAAGTCGATTGGCGTGGGACTCTACCAGCATGATGTCGACCAGAAATCGCTCGAGCATGCATTGGACGGCGTGGTGGAAAGCGTGGTCAACCGCGTGGGCGTGGACGTGAATACGGCCAGCCCCGCGCTGCTGACCCATGTGGCGGGTGTAGGCCCGAAACTGGCGGAGCACATCGTCGCCTACCGCGACGAGCATGGCCCCTTCCAGTCACGGACGGCCTTCCGGAAAGTCAGCGGTTTCGGGGCGAAAGCCTTCGAACAGGCCGCCGGCTTTATGCGCATCCAGCAGGGGACCAACCCGCTGGATGCCTCTGCCATCCATCCCGAATCGTATGAGATCGCCAAAGCCATACTCGGCCGCGCCGGGCTGACGGTCAAGTCACCTTTGAGCGAACGGGTGGCTGCCCTCGAAAGGCTTCTCCAGGAAACGTCTCGTGAAAACCTGGCGAAAGAGCTGGACTGTGGCCTGCCGACGTTGAACGATATTCTCGAGCAGCTGGTTCGCCCGGGACGCGACCCGCGCACCGATACACCTCTGCCCATCCTGCGCTCGGACGTGCTCAAGGTCGAAGACCTGGTCACCGGCATGCAGCTGAAAGGGACAGTTCGCAACGTGGTGGATTTTGGCGCGTTCGTGGACATCGGCATCAAGCAGGATGGCCTGCTTCACCGCACGCAGATCCCGATGGGCACGCTCTTGAAAGTGGGCGATATCATCGACGTGGAGATCCTCAAGATCGAAAGTGAACGCGGCAGGATCGGACTGGGATGGGTCAAAAACGATGAGCCATCCTGATCTCTGTTGAGTCTTGATCGCCGTGCAAGGAGCACCCGACTCACTGCACGGCAATCCTGTCTGGCAAACGATTTTGTTGTTCCGCCGTGATAAAATCCGAGGACGCTGAATTTACAATTCAACAAAGGAGAATGCAATGAAGACCACCTTTCTTAGGGGGCTGTCCTTCCTCGTGTTGGCCAGCCTTTTTCTGTCCGCCTGTGGGGGGAACGTACCGGCGACATCTGCAGCGACCCAGCCGGCTGCTGCCACCGAAGCTGCCGTAACACAGGCGCCCGAAGCGACTGCCGCTCCGGCAACGGAGGCCTCCACACAGGCAGCTGTCGCCGGCGGCACGCTGACGGTCGGCATCCCGATCGAACCGGAGACGCTCGACCCCGGCGATGCGGTTTATGTCCAGGAACAGTTCATCCTGCAGAGCCTGTTCGACTCCCTGCTCAACATCGACAAGGATGGAAACCTGCATCCGGGTCTCGCCGCGAAATGGGAACCGAATGCAGACTACACCGAGTTCACCTTTACGCTGCGTGATGATGTGAAGTTCCACGATGGAACGCCGCTCACGGCCGACGCGGTCAAGGCTTCCTTTGACCATATCACCAGCGATGCGGTGGTCGAATCGGGCGGCAAATCCCTGCTTACCGACCATAAGTACGTCGGGACCGAAACGGTGGACGCTCAAACCGTCAAGGTCAAATTTGGGGCCTCGTACCCGCTCTTCCTGCGGGATGCTGCCCGCCAATGGCTGGCCATTTCATCGCCCACAGCACTGGAAAAGTATGGCAAGGATTACGGCCGCAATCCCGTCGGGACCGGTCCGTTCAAGTTCGTGCAGTGGGACGCCCAGTCGCAGATCGTGTTGGAGAAAAATCCCGATTACAACTGGGGTTCGGAGTTTGCTGCCCACCAGGGACCGGCACTCCTGGATAAGGTTGTGTTCCGAATCCTGCCGGAGGCCGCCACCCGTTTGACCGCTTTCGAGACCGGCGAGATCCAGATGGCCGGCGACCCGCCTGCCC
>JBLMZU010000169.1:0-6126 GCA_050258995.1 Bacteroidota bacterium | reverse complement strand
ACCGCCACCTGGGAGGCGAGCGTGGTGTAGATGCTGGCATCCTCCTTCGTAAAGCCCTGTGGATCCCGGGATTGCACATCGAACACACCCAGCACCTGGTTGCCGACGATCATCGGCACCGCCATTTCGGCCTGCGTTTCAGGGAGCAATGGGTTGGGCAGGAAGCCCGGCTCGCTGCGCACATCGTTGACGATGATCACATCGCCGGAGCGGGCGGCCCGGGCCACCAGCGATTGCTCCGCGTCCATGGGGATGGAATGTTCCTCCGCCACCAGCTTGCGTCCGACTTCGCCGGCCCCGCAGGCAAGCAGCAATGTGTTCCATGATTCATTCAAAAGGTAGACATGTGCATGATAGAGACCAAATCTTTCCTTGGTCAGGTCCACAACGGACTGTAACAGGCGGTCCGGTTCCAGAGTGGTCGTCGTCGTGGTACTGACGTCGGCTACCGTCTGCAGTTCGGCCGCGCGTTTGGCGACAGCTTCCTGGGCCTGGATGCGATCGGTAATATCTGCAAATGTCGTCAAAATCGAGGGCTCACCTTGATAATCGAATACTCGGGCTGAGAGAAGAGCCCAGAACGGCTCTCCATTCCGACGGCGGAGCTGCACCACCATGTTCGCAACCTGACCTCTTGCACGCAGCTCCATGACGAATTTTGTCCGCTCATCCGGGTTGTAATAAAAGTCCGGCGCGGGCTGGTTGATCACCTGATCATATTCAAACTGGGTGACCTCCAGGGCTGGCTGATTGACAAAGGTGAGGTGGTTATCTGCCAGACGTGTGATGACCATGGGGAGCGTGACCGATTCGAGGATGATCTGGGCGCGCTGGTGAGCCAGGCGAATCACCTCCTCTGCTTTCTTACGCTCGGTGATATCGCGGGAGACACCCACCGTCATATAGACCTTGCCGTTTACGTCCCGGATGGGGGCTTTTACGGTTTCGAAGGGCAATACCGCGCCGTCAAAACGTGTCACCGGTTCCTCCGGAATCGAGAGGATATTTCCTGTTTCGAATACGTAGGTGTCATCCTTGATGTATTGCAAGGTGTAATCAGGCTCCACGGCAGGGGCATCGATCATATCCCGAAGCTGCTCGTTGGACATGCCGTAGTACTCGCGGAAGCTTCTGTTGGCCCACACGATGCGTGACTTTTCACCCTTCACCAGCACCATGTCGGTAATGGCGTCCAGGATCTGCTGGTAGCGCTGCTCGCTTTCACGAAGGGCGATCTCTGCATTCTTCCGTTCGGTGATGTCCTGGTTGGCGCCATAGAAACGGACGATGTTGCCAGGCTCGTCACGTTCCACATTGACATTGACGGAGATGTAGCCCGTCCCGCCATCCCGGTAGTTCACCCGGTGTTCCAGTTTTACGTTGTAATGACGCTCCGCGGCTGAGAGTGCCTTGACGATTTCGGTACCCACCAGGGGCATATCGTCGGGATGGACAAAGCGGCTGGCATATTCGTTGGAGGACAACTGGTACCCGCCTTCATATTCCACCGTGGTATGGAAGATCGAGTAGAAGTGATCGTTGAATGTAAAGACGTCCTTTGCCGGATCGTATTCCCAGTGGGCGAGCCGGGCGATGCTCAGGGCTTCGGCCAGACGTATTTCATTTTGCTGGATTTCGATCCGGCCCTGTTCGGCCTCTTCGAGCAGTCGCAGGTTCTCGATATGTTCGCTCAATTGCTGCGCAACGGCGGCGATAATCTGGGGCGCTTCGGCACCGGCCCCGTTGGTCCCATCCACTGTCAGCTCGCCGATGACTTCCTGGCGGACGACAACGGGCTGGGAGAATAATGAAGGATGTCTGCCATTTGCGGAGAGTGCCTGTACCTGATTGAGGTCATAGGCATAGCCGTTTGCGAGCGACTGGCGCGTCTCCAGATAGGCCTGCCAGCCCTCCCGGGTGAGACGATGAGCGACCTGCTCCGCTTCCGCCCGGTAGCGCTCGGCCTGGGCAAGCAGGCGCAGGTTTTCAACCTGGTTTGCCAGAAACCTGGCGGTCGAGTGCGTGATTTCCACTTCATCTGCCGACCAATGGTGATCGGGTCCAGTTACAACCTGAATTGCCCCCACCTGCTCGCCCGTGATCAGGACGGGGACGGTAAAAGCAAGTTCACTTGGGAGCGCCTCCGCCGATGCCAGGGGAATAACAGAACTTTGATCGAAGACATATCCCATCTGCTCGCTGCGCTCCACCGCATCCAGAAAGTCCTGCCAGCCGGTTCGCGTCAGGCGGTGGGCCTGGGCTTCCACTTCTGCTTTGGATTGCTGCGACTCTGCGAACAAGGTCGCGTTCTGAATGGCGATCGCAAGCTGACCCGCCAGGGCTTCGAACGCTGACAGCTCTGCCTCGCTCAAAGCTCCCGGACGCTCACTCTGCATATCGAGCACGCCGACAACACGTCCACCTGCGACCAGGGGGACTGCCATTTCCGAGCGGGTGTTGGGCAGCAGCGGGTTGGGGAGAAAGTTCGGGTTCTGAGCGGTATCGGCGACGATGACGGCCTGTTTACCGGAAGCAGCCCGTCCGTTGAGGGAGCCGGATCCGATCAGAAGGTGATGTCCGCGCCGGAGCAGCGTCCTTCCGACATCTCCGGTTCCGGCACGCAGCTTAAGGGTGCGCCCATCCGGCTCAACCAGATAGATCTGGCAATAGTACAAATCGAAACGATCGCGAATTAATTCCACAGCCTCCGAAAGGAGAAGCTGCAAGTCTGCCACTTTTTCTGAGACCGTCCGTCCCACCTCGGAGGCAAGCGCCAGGTCACGGGTACGCTCAGCGACACGCTGTTCCATGGAACCCACCAGGGTCTGCAGTTGAACGGTCATGCTATTGAAGGTGGAAGCCAGCGTGCCAATTTCATCCTGCGAAGTAACCGGGGCCTGGACGGTCAGATCACCCCCGGCGACCTGGACAGCGGCTGATGTCAGCTGGATAAGAGGCCGTGTAAGGATGTTGCCCAAATAGAAAGCCAGCAGGCTTGCCAGCAAAAGGACAACAAGGGCTGTGAGCACAATCATCTGAAAGGTCGTGGTAGCCGGCGCCAGAGCTTCCGCCGTATCCTGATGGGCGACCACATACCAGCCCAGTGATTCAATCACCTCTTTGTCTTTTGTATTATTTGTGGAGACGATGTTTTTGCTGACCAGGCTGGGTCGGTTTTCATAGTTGAACGAGCCGAACGACCCCTGCAGAGAGGCAAGCTGGTTCGTTGTTTTAGGATTAAGAATCAAGACTCTATTGGCCGTATCCCCCTGTAGGAAGCGCTGGTTTGGGAAGACCAGGTCTACTCTGCCGCTCCGCCCGAATGCACCTGCGAGCAGGGTATCCTTTAATGCGGTCACATTGATCGTCCCTCGTAGGATGCCGATAATTTCGGAAGAAGGTTCCGCATATACCGGCAAAGCCATGTCGATCGCATAGAGTCCGGTACTTTCATCGAACTGCGGCAGGCTGATATACAAGCCGCCCATACCGTTATTCCAGGCGGATTTCCACCAATCCTCATCTGCCTGATAGTAATCAGAGGTGCGGTTTGTGGAGGCAATATTTCCCCCGTATTTGTTCGTCAGAAAGATTTCCACGAATTCCGGGAACCGTCCCTGGTATTCCCGCAATGTATCTGCAGTCTGGTTGTTCAAGGCATTTTCGATCAGGGGATTTGTCTCATCTTTTGCGGCGATCCACTGTCGATCCAGATTGGCTAAATAGGACGGGTCACTCGTGCTGCTTGCATTGGCTGTCCTGAGCGTTTCCTGCAGGGCCTTATTGAGAACAAGGGACTCCAGTGTGTTCTTGTCCCGGTTTATGGTCGCGCCAATTTCCAAAGCTTTACCTTCCGTCAGGGCAGACAGGTTTGCTCCTGCCTGCTGCTGGATCTGCCTGCTAATCACAAGATTGGTTGTAAAGGCGACCGCGGCAATCGATAAAAGCGCAACACCCGTGAGAACGACCACCAGTTTCGTCCGCAGGGAATAACCGGGGAATTGTCGAAATAAGGTAATGGATAGCAGTACAAATAAAATCACAGCCATGACAGGCACTGCCACCTGTACTGCCGGGACGGGGATTTGAGTGGACTGCGAGAAGGAACTTAGTACAATCGAGGCGATGCCCACCAGGGCACCAAAGATAACGATCGAAGTCGCCTTTTTTCCGGTTAGCGTCCGGTTGGCAGCAAAGAAGGCCAATAAAGGAAATCCCAGGCCGGCAATGAGCCCGATCCCGGAAAGCAATACAGAGGCTGCCAGGACGACAAGCCCCATCACGCCGAGCATCAAGCTGATACTGAGCGCGACCCGCCCGCGGCCTTCCAGCCATAGACCGATGGAACTCGCGATTACAAAAGGAATATTGGCATAAAACAGCGCGGTCAGCTGCCAGGCATCGGATTTTGTGGAGAGAAAATAAAAGAAAGGCAAAGCCATGAGGGAGGCTGCCAGCAACACCAGTGCAAATCTGTGGGCAAATTTCTGTGCCGCCGGGTTCTCCTCCGGCTTTGTCTTCCTGGTCAAGCCGGGGATCGTTGCCGTAGGACGGGATGCCGCCCGATCCTTCGCCTGTAGATTGTCGTTCATCATCTTCTCTGTGTCGTCTTTCGATGAGGGATGCTTTGCCATCGTCTAGTTCCTTCATCCGCTTTGGGAGCGGAGGGAAGTGTATCTAATGTCCTTTTCCGTTGGAGCCACCCGCTTTTAGGGTCACGCGTGTATCCTGGGCGCCGAGTGCCCGTCCAAGCTCACGGACGGCCACCTGCAGGGCGCTCTCCACGGTCGTGGCGGTCTGTATCTTCTGGCCAATCGAGGCAACCAGCGCCTCGCGCTCGGCACGCCGCTGGACCTCGGCGTAGGAGCGGGCATTCCGCACGGCGATGGCGACCTGGTTGGCGATGCCTTCCAGCAGATTCGTATCCTCCTCCTTCAAGCCGTTGGTTACATTGTGCTGCACGTCCAGGACACCCAGTACCTCCTCACCTACGGAGATGGGCATGGCGATCTCGGATCTGGTATCCGGCAGCAAGGGGTTGGGCAGCCAGTCCGGGTTTTTGGACGTGTCGGATACCTGCAGCGGGATATTGGTCTCTGCAGCTCGCCCCACTAAACCCCTTCCCTTGGGGATCCTGTGTCCGCGGGCGAGCATGATCTGTCCTGCTTCACCGGTGCCGCCTACCATCAGGAGCTCCTGCCCCGTTTCATCATAAAGATAAATATGGACGTGATAATAGTTGAAGGCCGATCTCACCTGCTCCACCACTTCAATGACCAGTTGCTCCTGGTCCAAAATTGTGGAGAGACGGCGGCTGAGTTCGACGGAGGTGGCGAGCGCTTTTGTACGGTCTGCCACGCGTTGCTCGAGGGAGGCGCTCATTTCCTGCCATTCACGATTTTTAACCTGCAGTTGGGCTTCGCTCTCCCGAACCTGATTCAGCACATGCTGCATTCTGGCGATCGCCAGGCTGAACATGAATCCAATCAGGAGATAAGCAACATCTGTAACGAGACCGTTAACGAACGGTGATGCCTGTTCGGCCTGCGGTACGATCAACCCCCTGGCGTAAAGACCAACAATCACCGTTTGTTGGAGCACGAGAAGAATCGCTGCAACTGTCGCGCCTCGAGTTCCCAACAATAAACCTCCCATCATGATCGCAATGACCGTCATGAGCAGGGCAGGTCTTGGCTCGCCAGCTGCAGCATAGTTTAGATACGTAAAAACCAGCAGGGTAATGCCCACCATAAGTATGCTGGCCACCCGGACCTCGCCAGCATGATTGAATGCCATAATAATCACAAGGAATATAACGAATACCACCCCACCCCGCAGAGCAAATGGGCTTATATCAATTTTTAAGCTGGCGACAAAAAATGCCAGGAATGGCAAGATCCAGGATGTCAAAATAATTTGATGAAGCAGCCTGGCGTTGCGTGATTTTTCCTCATCTTCCTTGAAGACGGGCGCGCTGAAGAAACTCTTAAGTGCCTGGATGATGGTTTTCATAGAGGGCATCCTTCCATTGCAGGGTGGCAGTCATGGGTTGAAAAAACGGGAGGTGGAAAGAAAAATGAGACGTGCTGCGGTGGAGTTTTTCTCTTCCTCTTAAGAAACGGGAGG
>JBLMZU010000168.1:0-2740 GCA_050258995.1 Bacteroidota bacterium | reverse complement strand
TGGGGTTGTGGTAAATCCTGTTCTAACAGGTTTCGTCTCCTCTTTCAATTATTTTTCGGATAGGTTCTTATTGTTAATGGGTGAGTTCGACAACCAGCATATCCATCGCCAGATCCAATGTGACCTGGCTGGTTTTAACCCTCTCGTCGATGTTCAAAAGCCGGTGATAGATCGCTTCAAGCGATTCGATCGAAAAACGGGACGCCTGCTGTGCAGCCTTCTCGGCCACAAACGGATGAACAGCGAGGGCCCGCGCCACGTCGTCCCTGTTGCCGCGACCATCCAGGATCTCGCGCGCCTGGATTAGCAGGCGAAACTGGCGTACCACCATCCCCCAAAGGGAAAACTCATCCTCGGTCTCCAGCAGGCGATGTAAAAGGTGCTGCGCTGCTTTGCCGTTCCCGTTTGCCAGGGCATCGACAAAATCGAACACCGACTGTTCGGATGTCATGACACAGACTGCCTCCACATCCTGCACGGTCACGGGCCGGCTCCAGTTGACATAGGCCAGCAGCTTGGCAATTTCCATGCCTGCCTGGCGTGTGTCGACGCCGACCATTTCCTTCAGCACCTCCGCGGCCCGCGGCTCGATCTTTCCCTCCTGGTTTTTGGTCTCGTTGACGATCCAGCCGGTCATATCCTTCAAACGCGGCAGCATGAAGGCCCGGGCCTGGATCGCTTTTTCATTCTTTTCCGCCCATTTTACCAACCAGTGCTTCTCCGCATCCCTTGGCTCGACAGATTCGTAGAGGACCAGGCGCGCAGTCTCAGGAGTCTTTTCAATGAACTCCTGAAACTTCTTGCGCACCTGTGGATTGTTATATTTCGAAGAGGGATTTGCCAGCAGCACCAGGCGCCGCTTGGCAAGGAATGGCATGGCATTGACAGCATTGCCCAGGTCATCTTCGCTCATCGAGCGGGCATCCAGCCGGGCCGTGTTCATGTCCGCGCTGGTGGGATCGCCGAAATCGGTTTCGAAGTCCTTCAGCTTGCGCGAGATGGCGAATTCATCGCTGCCGTAAAGAAAGAAGACGTTGGGCATATTTTTTTAACCACGAAGCGTCACAAAGTATCCCAAAGGTTTTCCTTCGTGTACCTTGGTGCCTCTTTGTGGTGAACTACTTTGTGATGACGCGGTGCAGGCCTTTGCGGACCGGGATGATATCCACGATGCGCATCCCGCCCAGGTCTGTCTCGGTGGTGACATTGCGCTGCAGCCACGGGCCGAGCGGCTTGCTGAGGAAAAAGCCAAAGATGGCCAGCCCGACCGCAAACGGGACGAGCATCAGCTTCCAGGTGGTGGAGCGCGCCCGGCTCATGGGGATAAACGCAAAGGTGGCAGGCAGGAGCGTGGAGGCAGCGATGTTGGTGCCGCATCCTTCATGGATGGCCAGCTCCCTTTCGCCAGAGCGGATCCTATCCATCGCTTCGGCAGCGGCAGTCATGATATCGTCCTTGGTAAAGTTTCCCATCAGGTAAAAGCCGGTCGGGTTGGAGTGGCCCCCCATGGACATGTTTTTATACTTGCGGGCTAAAATGTGAAGGGTTGCGTGTTCAACCGCGTGATTTCGTCTGGTTTCGAGCAAATAAGGTAGATCGAGTATCATAAATTCATTATAGCGTGAAATATAAAGACAGGCACCCGAAAGTGCCTGTCTTTATATTAGGAATATTTAATCAGGAACGAACTTCTGCGGTATTTGCAGCCGGTGCTGCCGATGTCGCCATGAGGAAACCGATGAACATCAGGATCGCGCCGATCAACTCACTCAGATAAAGCATGTCGGTCAGTCCTGCCCTTAGCAGCGATCCTCCCATGGCAGGAGAAAGCGCCCCGACCGCGATCAGGATATTCCCAAACATGCGGTTGATGAGGATCTTCTTGCGCCAGAAAAGGTAGGCGGAATAGATCGCCCCTCCGACGAGGGTCAGCGTGCCATAGATATTGAGCAGGATGGTCAGAAGGATGATCAGCCCATTTCGGGAAAAGATTTCCCTATACTGCTCGGAGACAGGGCGGCTCACCTCATAAGGGGTGGATGTCACCGGGGCAAACATCACCAGCACAAACGCAAGAAGGGAAACGCCCAGCAATACCCAGGTCAGGATCATGGCGGTGTTTCCCCTGCGGATCAACAAATGGACGGTTCCCATACCCAGCCAGGCAGCAGTCAGCATCGCACCGGTCAGGTACCAGATCTTCACTGCCAATACGCTGAAGGTCAGTCCAAGAATGACCTCACACAGCGTGCCAATCCCATACAGGAGCAGGCCAATGGACCAGAGCAATAGATGCATGCCGCCACGCTGGCGATAGCGATTGTAGACCGCCACAGCAAACACAAAGGTAACAATTGTGGAAAGGTAGGGTAAAAAATTCATGAATGGTTTCCTGTCAAAGACAAAATTTATGCCGGTGGAAAAACGCCCGCCAGCGACAAGCCGATCACAACAAAAACGCCGAGCAGGATCAGAAGAAGGAGCACCAGCAGAATCGGGACGATCTTCTCAGTCACAGTATTCGGTGTAAACCGTTTGGATTTTGGGGTTGCAGCCATAGGTTCGTCTCTTCCTTCTGCCGGTCAGGGGCTAATGATTAACACTTTCCAGCTTGTGATAGGTCTCGAGGAGACTCAGTAAAATCAGATCGGTAAAATGATGCATCTTGTGCAGCATTTCCTCCCAGGCCCGGCCGGAATGGATATTGGCCTCCCGGTAGACTTTCATCACCGATTCGATC
>JBLMZU010000167.1:0-3029 GCA_050258995.1 Bacteroidota bacterium | reverse complement strand
GGGATGGAAGCCAGCAGAACAACATTCCGCTGGCCGAGTTCATCGCTCGTACGAAAGATCGGATTGCAAGAAGAGCACCCGAATTGTAAAACAAGTAACAGAACAGCGGAGAATGGGCATGTTCTCCGCTGTTTTTATTCGCATCTGTTTATTGGGCGGGCGGCGTCCAGGTCAATATCCATGGACCCTGAAGCGGGACTGACTCATACAATTCCAGTTCCACCGTCAGGGGTCCGGTTGGCAGGGACGAGAATGTAATATTCTCAGAATACTCATGAGCACGTCCCGTACTGGCATCTTTTTCAGGCTGAACGCCGGGAATACTGAGGCCAAGTGACTGACCCTCCGGCACGTCCCTGGCTGAATGATATTTGAAGAGGTAGCCGTCCTTCACCATTTCCACCGAATCCATAACATAGTCATAGTTTCCAAGATGGATGGGAAGGTTTAATTCCCACTTCTGTCCGATCTGTGGATTGGAGCCTGCATCAAACTGGAACCGGGAAACATTCGTTACACCGATGTTAATTTCATCCAGGGTGATTGTTACAGGCCCATGCACAGATTTAGGGATTTCATAGGCCCAGGGGCGGATCCAATATCGATCTCCCCAGGGGCTGGCAGGCTGAATATCATCACGCACCTTGAAGGAAACAGGATTCCCCAGCCCATCTACCATGTGCGGCAAATCAATATAAGGATCAGCGCTGACTTCCATGCCCCCCGGCAAGTCTCCGGCATCTGTAAAGTTGCCGACAAGAATATACGATTGGGGCAATTCAATTAACTTGTCGAGGTACAACCCTGAGCCATGGGGCAGGGAGACAGAAGGCATCGGGCTGGCTGGCCACGGTGTTGAGACTGCTTCCAAAGTGACGGTGGGTTCCTGTGTGAATTGGGGTCCCGAAGCGACGAAGGTGGCACCCAGCTCAACGGCAGGTGTTGCATAATTTTCCGGGGCAGCAACCAGATCGAGCGGAATGCGCCAATCCTCAGGGCCGCTCCCCTCGGGCAAAATACAATGGATGAAGAAAATCATTCTATCCACACCGGCTGGAATGGAAGCCGAGGAAACAGTGGTTTCAAACCTGGCCGATGTTCCAACCTCTCCACCAAACCCACCAGACGTTTCATTTATAAGCTCCAGGCTGGAACCATCTTGAAGCTGCAAGAGCGGTACTCGGTAACACATGGACGGTTGGTCCGGGCGGATCGGTATTCCATCAATAGCATATTCCACAAATGTCCAGTCTGAAGCAGCCACCACTTGATTCACAGTAACGGTAAGCCCCTCCCTTTCAAGTGTTACAGGCTCTGCCAGAATTCGCAGTGATGTACTTTGATTTACCAAACCCACCCCGGGAATATAACCTGTCGCTTTTCCAATTGCATATGCCACACCGCTGAACAGGGCAAGCGCCAGCAGAACAAGCAGCACGGCGAGTGCCGGACGTGCACGAACGGTTTGCATGAAATCCTTCCTCTCGACTTTTGCCGCAATCTGCGGCCAGATGTTTATGGTTTCAGGAATGTTCCGTTGAGCGATGGACTCGAGCATTTCCTTCATACGCTTCTCTTTCATTCCTCGCTCCTTCCCACGAGCAGGGATCGCAAGCGCTCCCGAGCTGCATTGAGCAGCCACTTGATCGTTCCGACAGCGGCACCCGACTCGGCTGCCATTTCCTTTTCACTCATCTCGAGGTAATATCTTTGGACGATTACCGCTCTCTGCCGCGGCGACAGCTTTTGCATAGCATCCCAGGTCCGGTTTTGGATTTCGAGGGCGTCAACCTGGTCTTCCACGGATTGAGCGCTTGAAACCAGCTTCGCAAACAAGGTTTCATCCTCATCTTCGCCCATTGCGACCTGCCGCGCCGACCGCTGCATCATCTTAACGGACGCGTTGACCACATTTCGAAGAAACCACGGCTCAAACGGGCGATTTCCATCAAATGTGTGTATGGATCGATAGGATTTAATAAAGGATTCCTGCACGATTTCTTCCGCCAGTCCCAGGTCACGGGTGATGAGATAGGCTGCACGTACAGCTTTCACCTGGAATTGACCGACCAGGAACTCCAGTCCGTGAATATCGCCCTGCTTTAGTCGATGAATGGCCTGTTTTTCGTCCATGAGTATTCAATAGATATATCCCATCATAGTGGAAAAGGTTGGGGTATACTCATAGAGAAAGCTCGATTTTGTTGACGATTCCCTTACCTTCATGGTATTATCTGTCCGCTAAAAAACCAGCCAAAGGCTGGTCAACTGTTTGAATTAGGAGAAACTTATCAGCACTTCAGAATTTCGAGTTAATGAGGGCATCCGCGTCGCGGAGGTCCGCCTGATCGGGCCGGATGGCGGCAATGTCGGTGTTGTACCGATCCGCCAGGCCCTGCAGATCGCACGCGACGCCGAGCTGGACCTGGTCGAGGTCTCGCCGAACGCCAATCCACCCGTCTGCCGTGTGATCGACTACGGCAAGTTTATCTACGAACGGGCCAAAAAGGACCGCGAGGCAAAGAAATCCCAGACCAAGATCGAGGTCAAGGAAATCCGCCTGCGTCCGAAAACCAACGAGGCCCATCGCGGCTTCAAGGTGGACGATGCCCGCCGCTGGCTTCTGCAGGGACACAAAGTCCGGGTGACGATCAAGTTCCGCGGCCGCGAAATGGACTACCCGGAGATCGCGCTCGAAGACCTGAAGGAGATCGCCGCCGCCCTGGCCGATGTGGCCGCCGTTGAGGTCCCGCCCCAGATGGAGGGGCGCACCATGCTCGTCGTGCTGGCTCCGCTCAAAGGCGGAATCAAGAAAAAGGGCGAGCAGGCTCCGGCCGATAAGGAAGCCCAACCTTCCAAATAGTGCAAGTCCCAAAGATGGCGAACGTCCGCGGGCCGAACGTTGTCCCGCGGTTTTTATGTCTGAAATTTTGTGAAAGGAGTACATCGGCAATGCCTCGCAAAGCAAAGGCAAGCGGCAAGACCAAGCTCAAGACCCACAAGGCGACCTCCAAGCGGTTCCGCCTGAC
>JBLMZU010000166.1:0-6588 GCA_050258995.1 Bacteroidota bacterium | reverse complement strand
CAGGCCGACGATCGGGGATGTGACCAGCCGGTCGATCTTCTGGTCGAGGTCGTATTTCTTATCCAGCGCGGTCTTGACCGCCCGCTTTGCAATGGTCTCCGCTTCGTTATACAGCGACTTGACGATCTCATCACGATAGCTGGTGGATAATGTCCCTCTCAATGCTTCTGCCTTGGAAAGTACATCGTAAGGACTTAAAGTTTCCTGTGCCATGTGTACCTCTACTGTCTTCCTTCCACCGACATCTTGCGGCTGAACTGCACGTCGGCGCTCTGCTGGCGGGCAACCCGCTGCATTAGTTCCCCGGAGACCAGGGCCTCCTGAACCTTGAGATCTCCATCCAGCAGGCGGATGGCCAGCCAGCGCGCGTTGGGAATGCCGGGCGCGATGGTTTCGATCATCGGCACCAGCTCGTTGACCGCGTGCTGGAACTCGGGCGTTCCCTCCACGCGCAGTGGCTTTGTGGCGATCTCGCCGTTGATCAGGTCGGCGACGGTTGCAAGCAGCGTGGCGATCCCTTCCCCGGTCCGGGCTGTGATCGGGACGGCCGGCACGCCCAGGTCACGACTGAGCGAGCGCGTGTCCACCTCCAGGCCCTTGCGCCGGGCTTCGTCCATCAGGTTGACGGCCACCACCACGCGGTCCGTGATTTCCATGACCTGCATCACGAGATTCAGGTTGCGCTCCAAGGCCGTGGCATCCGTGACCACGATCGTGCAGTCCGGCTGCCCGAAGAGAATGAAGTCGCGGGCCACCTCCTCATCCTGCGAAGCGGAAAGAAGCGAGTAGGTGCCGGGCAGGTCCACAAGCTTGTAGCGCACGCCGTTGAACTGGTAGCCGCCCTCGGCGCGCGTGACCGTTTTGCCCGGCCAGTTGCCGGTATGCTGCTTGAGCCCGGTCAATGCATTGAAGACCGTGGACTTGCCTGTATTCGGGTTGCCGGCCAGCGCTACCACACGGTCGAAATCCCCAATCTTAAATCCCATCTGTTCCAGGCGATAGAATGCGGGGCATTCCTCACAGTGCTCCGTGGGAAGAACGATATTTTTTTTGTCAGCCATACTGCCTCTTTTCATTGATCCTTCAAACCTTCAAGGTTCAACTGGAAACCGGCTTGACCCAGATCTGTGCCGCCTGGTCCCTGCGCAGGGCGATCAGGGTGCCGCGCACCCGGTAGGCACGCGGGTCGCCGAAGAAGTTTCCCAGCTCAGGATAGATGGTCGTGCCCGGGGTCAGTCCCAGGTCCAGGAAGCGCCGGCGGGTGAAGCCTTGCACGGCATCGTCCAGCTCGATGATCTCGCCGCGCTGGTTGTGGGTCAGCTCGGCCAGCGGAATGATATGGGCCTTCGCCCTTTCGCTGGCGAGCAGCGGGGCCACCCCAATATTGGCGGCAATGGCCGGTGCGAGGCGGTATTCGTTCTCGCCGTCGCTCAACACGATCCGCTGCGGCGTACGCTCGAGGACGCGGATGGACTGCCCGAGGCGCAGACCGGTTGCCAGGATCTGGTCGAAGGCGATGGCGGGCTCGTCCTCGATATGCGCGATCCGGGCCGGACCCTCCTCCTGCCAGGCATTCAAAGACGTGACCTGCACTGACGGCATCTTCCCTTCCCGGGAGGGGATGGGGTCTCCGTGCGGATCGCGCCTCGGATGGCCGAGAGCGGCATCCATCTGGTCGAGCTGCGCATCCGTCATGGCATGCTCGCGCTTATGCGCCTCGCCATGGATCTGGTTCAATGGCATGCGCGCCTCATCGACTAGATAACGCTCCCACAACCTGTGCGCCCGGACGACGTGCATTGACCAGCGCTCACCTTCGGGTGTGAGATAAAGCTGCGGTCCATGGGTCTCGAGCAGTCCCTGGGATTCCATGTCGGTGATAAGACGGGTCACTTTTACGCGTGACAGGTTCAACGTCCCGGCCAGGGACTCGGGCGAGGCGTGCCGGCCTTCCTGCTCGCGGTCAAGGAGATGTTTGAGGGCGTCCTCCACCTGCTCACGCTGGCGCGCCATGCGCCATTCCCGGTAGAGGGCCAGTGCTCCATAGCGCGGCGTCAATACAACGACAGCCAGCAGCAGTACTGGCAGGATCCAATTCATAGGTTGCCTCCAAGTTTCGGAAAAAATCTTCCCGTGTGTTTCATATATTCCCGATATTCCTCGCCAAATTTTTCGATCAGGCTTGCTTCCTCTTTGGGCGTGCGGATCGCCATGGCAAGGAACGCCAGGATGCCGAGCGCAGCGATGAACCAGGTATCGGCTACCATCCCATATGCAATGAAAAGTGCCGCGCCGATGGTATAAAGGGGGTGGCGCACCCAGCGATAGGGACCGCTCTTAACGAGAGTGTGGTGTGCGCGAGTCGCGCTCGTGGGCGTAATGCTGCTGCCGATGCTGCTGAACAACCAGTAGAGTCCGGCCACACACAGAAATCCGATCAAGACGCCCGCCCAGCGCAAGCCATCGGTCAGACCGATCTTCGACCAGCTCAACCAGCGCGGATTAAGCAGATAAACCAAAGGACTGAACCATAAAAGCAGTCCGAAAATCTTGATGATGGTCATCATGATGGTACCATCCACACGGCGGGAGATCTTCTCTCCGGAGTCCCGGTCGGCCTTGCGGCGGAAGTAAAGCGAAATGCCGACTCCTGTGAAAAGGATCATCGCGGCCAAGAGGCGAAAAACATTTTCGTTCATGTTGGATTTCCTCGTATTTCTAAAGATTTTGATTTGGCATGATGACGAGTAGCCTGTCTTCGCCAGGAGACGAGACTACGATTCTTCCACAAAGATCTTGCTTGTAATGCTAAGTCCCAGGATATATGATTTACGGCCGACCTTGATTGTCAGGTTATGATCGAACGGTGAATACTCCCTGACTTCGATCTGTGCCCCCAGGACGAGGCCCAGCTCCTCCAGATGGCGCAGAAGATCCTTGTCCGAGGCGACAACGCGTTTGACGATTGCCGTTTGCTGGGGGCGTAACGAGGAAAGAGGGGTGGATGCATCCCGCGGCATGGTCAGATCCGCTGTTGGAATGGGTTCCCCATGCGGATCGCGGACGGGATGGCCCATGGCGGCGGCGATGCGGCGCTCGAAATCCTCCGAGATCACATGCTCCAGCCGCTCCGCCTCCTCGTGGACCTCATCCCAGGAATACCCGAGCGTTTGCACCAGCCAGGCTTCGAGCAGCCGGTGATGGCGGATCACCTCCAGGGCGGCGCGCTTCCCAGCTCTCGTAAGAGTGACCCCCTGGTGCTTCTGATATTCCACCAGGGCCGGCTTCGAAGAGGCCATTTTCTGTAGCATGCCTGTTACCGAGGGGGCGCTGACATTCATTTTTTTTGCCAGAGCGTTCGTGCTGGCGCTTTCCCCATTTTCGGTCAGATCATAGATATTTTTAAGGTAATCCTGGGTGGAGATGGTGATCGTTTGTTCCATGGGTTACAGATTCCAGATTGTGGCAGTCGCGCAGGCAAAGAAGGCCAGGAAGGCAATATGGAAGCCTGCTCCCTCGGTGTGATCGCGCAAGAGAAGAACAACCATTTTTTCCGCTCCGGATAGCAGCCTGGCGAATCGCTTCAGCCTTGGAAACTGGTCCATGGATGCTTTGCCGGCAGGGAGCAATATATCTCCGAAGGCAAATAACAAGGAACCCATTAAAGCAAGCAGGCCTGCAATACGAAACGACATCAACGGTTCCATTCTATAAAGTCCCTGTTTTCCTACTCAGTTTATGGATAATATAATTGGCTAAACTAAAATTTAGCCATGCCTAATTATTCTAGCAAAAAAAGGGACCTGCGTCAAGGTGCGCAGGTCCCTTTTTACACAGGCATGGACCGGAACTTTATCTTCTGGGCCGCATCCACTTTCCGCCCGTCACCAGCGAAATCAACACAAAGGCGATTGCAAGCCATGAGAACGCTGTCTGGTTGGCTGCAATCCCAATCGTCAAAAAGGCAAGACCCAGGACCAGGAAGATCATGGAAATTCTTTTACGGGACTGTTGTTGTTTCATATTGTGATTATACATAAAAAAGCTGATGTCTCATCCTCAATAAAATTTAACGTTCAAAACCATTGTCATATCGTTGGTTTATGGAATAATAAGGAAACGGTCGGACCGTTCATGATGAATATCAGTAAATAATATCAAGAAAGAGGTGTATTGATGCGTATCTGCGTTCTTACAGATGAAGACCCCGAGGATTTTAATCCCGCGCCTTATATGGAAGGGTTTGACTGGGAGATGTTTACGCTGACGGATCCGGTCCTCGATGTATTGCGAGATCTGGATGCCCGTAAAAAGTATGATGTTTATCTCAATCTTTGCGAAGGCTTCGAGCCGAACGATATCTGGGAGTATCAGGGTGTCGATGTCGTAAAGGCCCTCGAGGAGCTCAATCTTCCCTATACGGGAGCGGATGCGTCTTACTTCGATCCGACACGCGAAGAGATGCAGGCGGCTGCCGATGCCAATCAGGTTAACTTTGCAAAGGGCTACCGTGTAACGAATGTTGAAGAAGCCAAACGGCTGGTTAAGAATTTGCGCTATCCGATCATGGTCAAGCATCCCAAAAGCTATGGTAGCACCGGCATGTTTCGTGAGTCCCGGTGTGATACCCTCGAGCAGCTTGAACAGCAGGTCGGGCGCGTTTGCAGCGAGTTCGGCGCGGCGCGCATGGAAGAGTTTATTGTTGGGAAGGAATACAACGTCCTGGTTGTGGACAACCCGGATGACCTGGAGAATCCGCTCGCATATCCACCTGCCGAGCTGATCTTCCCACCTGGGGAGGAGTTATGGCACACGGATATCAAGTGGGATTACAACGTCCCCTTTGATTTCAAGCAGGTCACGGATCCGGAACTGATCGGCCGCCTGCACGATATCGCGGTCCGTATGTACAAAGCCATGAACGGTGTGGCGTATGGCCGCTGCGACATCCGCATGAACGAGTGGGGAGAGCTATTCATCCTGGAGATCAATCCCAATCCTGCCATCTTTCTCGCTCCGGAGGAATACGGACCGGCGGACTATATGATCCTTTATGACGAGGGGGGGTACAAGCTTTTCCTCGAGCGCATCATCAAAGTGGCACTCATGCGCCATAAGGTGAAAATGGCCGAATCATAAAGTAGAGCGGCTTTTAAGTCGCCCTATTGATGGTGTTCGCGTATTTCTTTTGCGCGGTTTGAGATGGACGATGCAGTGGCAGGAATGGCTGCATCGTCCGTTTTTTCCATGCCGATCATCCACCCTTCCGCCTCTGCCAGTGCCGCAAAGATCCTGCGCAGCAAGCGCTTGGATTCGCGGGGCTCCTGTCCGATTGCCACCAGCGTCTTATCGATCTGGACGGTATGCTGGACAAAGTGAGCTTCATAGCGATGCAGCCTGTGCCGGATCGGGAATCGAGTCTCCTCCCAGAACGTGGCGGGCAGCTCAAGCTCGGCATCACTGATTGTCTGAAATTCCTCGATGATCCGGTTATGAAGACCAATGTGGAATGCCAGCATGCGCTCAAAGGGACTGTCCATCAGCTCATCATATTCGCTTTCACTTAGGATTTGTCCAAAAATAACTTGAACACTTGTGATAAGCTTCTCCCAAGAAGGAACTGGGACAAGCACAATGGCAAAGGAACAAAAACGAAAGCTTCATAACTGTACCTGTGAGAATTGCCAGAGACATCCGCACAGCAAAACTGCCAAAGAGCATAAAGCGATCAATCGAGTTTTGTTGGGATTGGATGAACGAAACAGACGAAGATTCATTGGCATGTTGGCGAGTCAACGAGGCAATGTTTCTGAGTTGTCGCAAATCACAGGATTGAGCCGTAACACAATTTATCGAGGCCAGCAGGAAGTAGATCATCCCAGGCGCAACACAGCTTCAGGGATTCGTCGCCCAGGCGGTGGACGGCTGAAGGTTGAAAAAAACAACCCAGGCTCTTGAAGGCACTGGAAAAGATTTTGCAAGATGCGACGGCCGGTGATCCGATCAGCGGATTGAAGTGGACCCGCAAAACGACTCGCAAGCTGGCAAAAGAACTGAAGGATAAAGATTTTCAAGTTGGACACAGTACGATTCCTCGGCTGGTTCGAAAACTGAGATATACCCTGCGGAGCAACCAAAAACGTCTCAGTCGAAAACAGGATGAAAGACGAGATGAGCAGATGCGCCATCTGATCCGGATGCGAAAGCGATTTTTGAAGCGAAAATGGCCTGTTTTGAGCATAGATTGCAAGAAAAAGGAACTCATCGGGCAATTTCGCAATCCGGGGCGCACCTGGCGACAACAACCGATACCTGTCCTGGAGACCGATTTTCCAAGCGATGCCAAGGGGAAGGCAGTTCCGTATGGAATCTATGATGTCGGATACAACGAAGGCTACATGGTCGTTGGCGTCTCGCATGAAACCGCAGAGTTTGTCAGGAATGCGATCCAACGTTGGTGGCTAGTGGTTTGTTGGCTAAATAATGCACGAAATTCCTTGCCGGGTCTGGCCGAACATGGTAGCGTTGGTCATCTGCCGAAAATGGGAGATGAACCATGCGTGGTCGCAAGCCAGAGAAATTTCAGTT
>JBLMZU010000165.1:0-6526 GCA_050258995.1 Bacteroidota bacterium | reverse complement strand
CATGGACTTCCCTGTTCATCATGCTTTTGGGAGCGGGCCTCGGTCTTGTCGTGCCGGTCAGCAAACATCGCGTATCAGCCTCGTATGTGCTGATTACGCTGGGTGCAAGTGCCTTATTGTTCTTTTGCATCGACTTCGCCGTGGAACACTGGCACTTCAAGAGTCACTTGCTGGAGGTATGGGACAGGAATCCCCTCATCCTGTATTTCCTCCACTATGTTTTAATCGGATTCGTATTTCTTCCTGGTATTCCTCTTCTCTACGCGGAAGCACCGATCTGGATGGTATTGATCGAAATCACAGCCTTGATTGGTGGAATTTCCTTGATTGCCTTCTGGCTGGACAGGTGGAATTTGATCATTCATCTATGAGGTGTCAATGAATAAACGGCGCTCTCTGCCCCGGGTGTGGGGCATTACTTTGTTCGTACTGTTTCTCCTGATCGGGATTGTGCTGGTGGTACGCTGGGCAGATCTTCCGAAAGCAACCTTCCTGCCAACGGAATTGACCCCTCTCTCCCTGGATGGCGTCCAGAAGATCCTGGTCCTGGCACCTCACTGCGACGATGAAACACTGGGCGCTGGAGGGTTGATCCAGGCGGCTGCGCAGAAAGGAATCGAGATCCGGGTGGCCATCGCGACCAACGGAGATGGTTATCGATTTGCCACGACGGAGGAATTTCGAAAGGTATATCCCACCGCGCTGGATTACATTCGCATGGGGGAAGTACGGCAGAAGGAATCCCTGGCCGCGCTGGAGAAACTGGGCGTTCAGCCGCAGCGGGTGTATTTCCTTAGCTATCCAGATCGGGGCACTTCGCCCATGATGATGAAAAATTGGTCCTCCTCTGATCCCTACACCTCCCCGTACAGCAAGGCAAGCAAAAGTCCCTACCCGCTCACCTACAATCCATCCTCTGTCTATGCCGGGGAGGATTATCTGGCTGACCTTGAATCGATCCTGGATCAATATCGTCCCGACCTGGTGGTTTTTCCGAGTCCTGAGGATGTCCATCCCGATCACTGGGGGCTGGGAGCCTTTACCCGCCTGGCCTTGTCCGAGCTCAGCCATCATGATCCTGCCTACCAGCCCGGACAAATCACCTATTTGGTCCACCGGCCCGACTTCCCGGTTGTGCGCGGGTTGAATCCGGCTGCCAGCCTGGTCCCGCCTCCGACACTCTCCTCCATTTATCTGGACTGGCTGGGCTGGCCTTTGACACTGGACCAGGAAATCGTGAAGGGAAATGCCCTCAGGCAATATAAAAGCCAGTGGCCGCTCCTGAAGGGACTGTTGGTAAGATTCATCCGCTCCAATGAGCTGTTTGCACCGGTCACGTCCAGCAAGTTACAGGAGGCGGTTTCCGGTGAAGTGTTCGATCCAGGCAGCTGGAAAAATCGCCTGGGTGCAGCGATTCCCCCCGTGCAAATGGACCCAACCGGGGACGTGCTTTCACACAAAGTCGCCCCCGGGACAGATCTAAAGGCCGTTTATGCCGCACGAACACCCAACGGAGACCTGTGGTTCTGTGCGCGGTTGCACGGCAGGGTCCTGCGGGAAGTCTCTTATTCCCTGCGGCTCAAATCGCTGACCGAATCCGGCATCCGCTCCTTTGAGGCCCACACCCGGCCGAAGCCCGGTCAGGCAACGCTGACACGCGCAGGAGACTATTTCTGTACGACGACTTCCCTGAAGGAGTTGGGCGATCCCTGGGCGATCTCTGTCGAAGCCACAGTGGAAAGTCCGGACTCACTTCTTCCCTTCGACCAGACTGCCTGGCAAATCGTCGATATTTCTACAGGAAGGTAACAATCGACGTGCATGCTGGAACGGTCTCTTGAAAGCCTCGTTTTGTTTGCAGGTATAATGCAGGCATGAAACATCCAGACCCTCTTGTCATAGGCATCGCGGGTGGATCGGGTTCTGGGAAAACCACTGTCGCACAGGCAATCCTGCAGCGCGTCGGACCAGACCGAATTGCCTTTCTCCAGCACGATTCCTATTACAAGGATTTGCGCGGCCTGCCCCCGGCACAGCGCGACGAGTTCAACTTCGATCATCCCAATTCACTTGAAACAGAACTTTTGATCAAACACATCGCCGCCCTCCGCAAGGGAATGGCGGTGGAAGTGCCCATCTACGATTTCACCACGGACAGCCGCACGACCCACACCTTCACCGTACAACCCCGCAACGTCATCCTGGTGGAGGGGATCCTGATCTTCACGGAAGCCGCGCTCCGAAAAATGTTCGACATCAAGATCTTCGTCGACACCGATCCAGATCTGCGCTTCATCCGGCGCCTCGAGCGGGACATCCATGAGCGCGGGCGCTCGACCGACTCGGTCATCCAGCAGTATATGCACACGGTGCGACCCATGCATCTGGAATTTGTCGAACCGTCCAAGCGCTATGCCGATATTATCATTCCCGAGGGAGGCCATAACACCGCCGCGCTCGACATGGTCGTCGCAAGAGTGGAGGCATTGTTTCGATAAGAATTGCTGCAGAGACATTGCAGTGCAGGGTCTCCACAGGCAACCACCCATTTATATAACCAACCAGAATTTAAATTCATCCAGAGGAGAACAGTATGGCAAAGCAATGGTCGAAACCACCGGAAATGCAGATCGATCCGAAGAAAAAATACAAGGCCCGCATGGAGACCGACAAGGGCACCATGGTCATCGAGCTCTTTGCAGACAAGGCTCCCAAGACCGTGAACAACTTTGTCTTTCTTTCGCGGGAAGGCTACTACGACGGTGTGATCTTCCACCGGGTCATCAATAACTTCATGGCCCAGGGCGGCGACCCCACCGGGACCGGTCGAGGGGGGCCGGGCTATAAATTTGCAGATGAGTTCCATCCCAGCCTGCGACATAATAAAAGAGGCGTCCTTTCCATGGCGAATGCCGGCCCCGGGACGAATGGCTCACAGTTCTTTATCACCCATGGTCCCACGCCGCATCTCGACAACCGCCACACGGTGTTTGGACAGGTTGTGGAAGGCGAGGACGTATTGATGTCCATTCCCGAGCGGGACCCGAGCAACGTCAACGCGCCAGCGGTAAAAATTAAACACATTACAATTGAAGAATCAGAGTAATCAAAAACCATCCGAGCCAGAAAAGAGCGCACAGGAGCTGCCGGAGAGGCGGTCTGTGCGCTCTTTCGACGCGGCCGGGAAAAATGAAGAGGGCAGCCGTCACACGACGGCACAGGGGATGAGCAAAACGGATTCGCCTGCTGAAAAAGCCCCACAGAAAAAAAAGGCAGGCTTCCTCACCAATTTCCTGAGGGTCCTGGCGCTGTTCGCGGTGATCGGGATCACTATTTACATTGTGAGCATCCGAAACCACGTGAGCGAGTTTGCTGCCTACGGGTATCCGGGTATCTTTGTGATCGCCCTGCTTTCGAGTGCCACAATTCTGGTTCCGGCACCGGGTGTTGTCATCATCTATGCCATGGGAGCAATCTTTAATCCACTGGGAGTAGCCCTGGCCGCCGGGACAGGAGCGACTATTGGCGAGCTTTCCGGCTACCTGGCGGGCTTTGGCGGACAGGCGGTGATTGAGCGCGGTGATCTTTTCGAGCGCATCTATCCCTGGGTCGAGAAATATGGCGGCTGGACGATCCTGATCTTCTCTGCGATTCCCAACCCTTTTTTTGACATTGCCGGAATCGCGGCTGGGATGGTGAAGATGCCGATCTCAACTTTTCTGATCTATACCTGGATCGGAAAATTTATCAAAATGCTCATTTTCGCCCTGGCAGGCAAATATTCCATCAATTGGATTTCGACCTTCTTGAAGTAAGGAGACCGGATATGGCGATATACAGCAAGATCGATTCGTATCTCGAAAATCACCTGGATGGGAGCCTTGCAGAGCTTTCGAGGCTGGTCGCCCAACCCAGTGTGGGCGCACAGAACCTGGGCATGCGTGAGTGTGCCGCCCTGGTCGCAGATATGCTCCGGGCGCGCGGCTTCGAAGTCCGGGTCATGGACACGCGAGGCGCACCAGTGGTCTACGGCGAGCGCAACGGGAAAGCCAAGAAGACCCTCCTGATCTACAACCATTACGACGTCCAGCCGCCCGAGCCGCTCGAGTTGTGGGAGACGCCCCCGTTCGAGCCTTCGCTGCGCAACGGGAAGCTCTATGGCCGAGGCGTGAGCGATGACAAGGGACATATCGTCTCTCGGTTGTTTGCCCTCGACGCGCTGCTGGCTGTCGACGGCGAGCTGCCCTGCAACATCAAGTTCATCATCGAAGGCGAGGAGGAGACGGCCTCGGTCAACCTTTATGAATTCGTGGAGGATAACCAGGAGCTTCTCAAGGCAGACGCCTGTATGTGGGAGTTCGGCGGGGTCGACCATACGGATACTCCAGTGCAATATTTAGGACTGCGTGGCATTTGCTATGTTGAGCTTTCGATCGATCTTTTATCCACCGATGTACATTCGGGTCTCGGAGGCAGTATTTTCCCGAACGCAGCCTGGCGCCTGATTTGGGCCTTGAACTCCATCAAGGGTCCGGATGAGCGCATTTTGATCCCCGGCTTTTACGATAATATCAAAAAGCCCACCCAAAGGGACATCGATCTGCTCACAGCTTTGGACGATCCGACCGAAGACTACAAATCCCGTTACGGAGTCCCCTATTTCATCAAGGGATTGACCGGCGGCGTCGATTTGAAGGTCGAGGAGATCTTCTCGCCCACCTGTACGATCTGCGGACTCACAAGCGGCTACCAGGGACCAGGATCGAAGACTGTTTTACCCGCTCGAGCATCTGCAAAAGTGGATTTCCGCCTGATCCCCGACCAGGATCCGACAGATATCCTGAAGAAGCTGCGTGCGCACCTGGATGCACAGGGCTTCAGCGACGTCCAGATCACCGACCTGGGCGGCGATGCACCGGCGCGGACCGATCCGGACCATCCCTTCATCCAGCTGGTGGCAAAAACCGCCGAGGAAGTCTATGAAATGCCCCAGAAACTGATCCCCATGAGCGGCGGATCCGGGCCCAATCATCCCTTTGTTCTTGTTTTTGGTCTGCCGGTTGCACCCGGCGGCCTCGGATACCCGGATACCAAGGCGCATGCCCCCAATGAGAACATCCGCGTCGACCTCTACCTGAAGCATGCCAGACATATGGCTCGTCTTATCAAGGAGTTCTCGGAATGAAAGCTGACACACCCCGCCAATGATCTTGCGCGCCTTCGCCAGGAATTTCACTGATCTGCACGAAATCAGCCGGCCCTCCAGACAGGACCGGCTCTTCATTCTGGGCCATATAAAGACGATTGCAGAACTATTCAAAGAAAGCTTTCTTCGCTTCTGAACCTGTTCAACCGTCAATCAAAACAACAATGAGGGATGTTATTTCACAGAGACCTTATGGTTTGCCCCCTATTCTTTCGGATCTCCTTTGAAAATCCACTGCACCCCAAACCGGTCATAGAACTGTCCATACGTTCCAAAAGGCATTTCATGTAGCTCTTGAAGTCTTTCCTGTTCGGCTCCGTCCCTGAGTTTGTCAAAGACCTCTTTGAGCTCGTCGTACGCTCCCCCGATCACAAAAATCGCATATGTATTGCCTTGTTTTGGCTCGAATGAAGGCGAGGCCATCCAATCTGTTGCAGAAATATCAATGTCCCCGCTTTTTAAGTGAGCGTTGATCATTCGATTATGCTTCTCCGGGGGGAACTGGGCCTTCATGGGAGTATCGCCAAGCTTTGTAAGAGTTAGCTTTCCACCCAGGCAATGATGATAGAAAGTCATTGCCTCCGCACAATTACCATCAAACAGAAGGAACGGAGTACAACGTAACATACTTATATTTCCTTTCTCTTATTACCGAAAAATAGATTTGCCGGTGAGTAAAAGTCAATCCGTCAAAAACTGAGCTAGGGACTTCTTCTCTTTTTCTTTATGGCTTGAAACAGCATGCCAACGATCGAACCGTAGAGGGCACCGGCCGCAGCTACAAGCCCAAGTCCCAGAAACAATCCCAAAACATTTCTGATGATATCAAATGTGGTTTTTGAAGATGGATCCGCGGGGATCTGCAAAAATGCATAGATCCCAATCGGCACGGCAACAATGGCGCCGACGATCGCTCCCTCCTGCGGCGATGATGCTTTTGCCAAATAAGCTCCGAGGAGTACACCGACCAGCGGCCCCCAACAGACCGGCTTGAGAAAAATGGCCATCAAAAGGCCGGCAATGACTCCTAAAAGTATGGAAAGAATGGCTCGTTTTGATCTTAGATTCATCTTTACCTTTACAAGGCGGGTGTATTTAATTTTATCCTACTCTCAAATTTGGACTCGAACAAAGCTAAAAAAAACGCAGATCCCAGGCGCCTGGTACGCTTTGTTACTAGAATGGAATAGGAAGGGGCGTGGCGGAGTATCCTTGGAGTGACAAGCTCACCGGGAATGCTCCGGGGTGTGAGCATACGGGCAAACCGACACCACCCATGAGAGAGAAGCTGGAACTTCTGAACTCGTGTTGTTACTTGGT
>JBLMZU010000164.1:0-2633 GCA_050258995.1 Bacteroidota bacterium | reverse complement strand
CATTATTTCCGTTATTGCTGCCTGTCCCATTGTCCCCCGGGTGATCCTTATCCTTGTTGGACAGGATCATGCCGAGATTGTCCTTCTTTTCGCCGTCCATAACGGCCTTACGGAACTGCCCCCAGTTGGTCGGGATGGTGCCGTCTTCGAAGGTGAAGTAACTGTAATCGCCCGACTGCTTGGCGTCGAGGAGCCTGCCCAGGAGCTCCGAATCGCCTTCTAGTTTCTGGGTCACCCACAGGGCCTGGGCAATGATGCCAAACCCAAAGCCATCTGCGTGGTAGTCCATAACGAGATCATAATCTAGCCCCGGGATATTTTCAGAGAAAAACGTGGCAATCGCGCTGGCCACGGGATGTTTGAAATCTTCCGTCTGGTCGGGGTTGACGGCGTCAAGGGGAATATCGATATTGGAATTCAACAATAACTTATTGGGCACCAGTTTGTCGGTGTCGTAGACGACCAGGTGCCACTCGAGGGCCGTTGCCAGGCTGACCTGAGCGGTCTGTTCCTGACCCTGGCCATCCAGAACGGTCACCCAGACGGTACTCTCACCGGAGCTGCCGTCCGTATTGAGCTCGATCCTAAGAACAGTACCAGACAAAGAATCCGCCACGTCATGTGACGGGGCGGCTGAAGCAAGGGAGAACTGGGTTAGAACCAGTAGGCTTATCAATAAGATTGTGAAGAGTTTTGCCTTTTTCATAGCTGTACTCCTGTGATGATATCTGAGAATTGTCCAGACACTGCCTGCAAACGGCTTATATTTAGATATACAAGCGCTTGTAGTTATGAAAGGTCTGACAACTTTATTTTACACGGTTCTGTGAAAATATACTCAATATTTGTAACCTTTTGGTATTCACCCCTGTACTCAGCAGGCAACAGCTCGGCCAGGCGATACATCATTTCGTCGACGATCTGCTGGCGCATCTCGCGCGTGACCCGTTTCCCCTCGAGTTTCAGGCAGATGGGATCGCCGATCCGGACATGGAAATCGGTGCGCTTCAGTTTCTTGATGTTTTTGGAGAAATTTTCGCCGCCCCAGTGCGCAATGGGGATGAGGGGAGCGCCGGAATGCAGGGCCAGCATCACCGCTCCGGGATGAGCCCGTTTGAGCTGCCCGGTGACGTTGCGGGTACCTTCCGGGGCAAGCCCGAAGACATAGCCTTCGTTGAGCGCCTCGACCGCCTTGCGCAGGGCAGTAGTATCCGCCTCGCCGCGCTTGATCGGGATGATGTGCCACAGGCCGAAGAGCCAGCGCAGAAACCAGTTGTCCCACAGCTCGATCTTTGCCCAGCCGGTAATCCTCCTCGGCTGCAGCAGGCCGAAGAACACGGGGACTTCGATCATGGCCGAATGATTGGCATAGCCGATCACAGGCCCCTTCATCGGGATCTTGTCAATACCCGACGCGTCGATGCGGCAGATGATGTGGATACCCCATTTGACGAAGAATGCAACGATTTTGTACATCATGGTTTTTGTTTCTCGTTTGAGTTGAAATGGCAACCGAGTTTATCACGGATTGGGCCGTGCGTTCCGATAATCCTGGGGAGTATCCAGGTCGGCCAGGATGCTGGGGGTATCCACATCCACATACAGGATCTCGGCCGCGTGACCGTTGAGGAAATCGCGCGGAGAGCGCGGGGACTGTAATTCGAGCAGATCGCTCCACAGCGACCTCGTCACCAGCCAGGGATGCCCGCGCCGCCTCTGATAACTTGGGACGATGAGTCGTGCCGCCTGGCTATGGAACACATCGCAGATCTGCCTCACGCACCCGGCCTGGACCTGGGGCTGGTCGCCGAGACCGATCAGCGCGGCATCCACCTCCTCCAGACCCAGAAGCGAACGCAGGCCAAGCTGCAGTGAGGCTAACATCTCACCGTTTGCATACGACTCATTGAAAACACTGGAGGCGCCCTCCCGGTGGGCGATCGCCTCCACCTGCTGGCGTGACCCGCCTGTGACCACGAGCACCTGCCCGACCCCGGCGGCCCTGTAGGTGGAGATGACTTGTCCCAGCACAGTGGTGCTCCCCCAGGGCAGCAGCATCTTCGGCTGGCCCATGCGCTTCGATTCACCGGCGGCAAGGATGATGGCTGAGATCATCCCGCACGCTCCATAAGCAGGGGATTCGTGGCGTGCGGGATCATTCCACATGCTCCATAAGCAGAGGACTTATAGTGTGCGGGATCATCCCGCACACTCCACAATTAACAGATTCGTGACGTGCGAGATCATGGGTTCTCGTCCGAGATCAGGCGCTGGTACATTTCCGGTGTGTCGACATCCAGCAGCAGACGGTCGTCGTGCCAGGGCAGGTATTCCACCCGGTACTGCCGGAAGATCGCCCGTCCGCCGACATCTCCCTGCAGGGCGGCCATTTCCGGGAAGACCGAGCGATCGAACAGCACCGGGTTGGCACGCCGGTCCATCACCATGGGCGCAACGACCGGGTACAGGTCTTCGGCATGCTTCTCCATCAGCGCCCGCAGGATGGAGGGAGTGACCTGGGGCTGGTCGGCCAGGAGAAAGATCGCTGCCCCCGCCGCTCTCCGTACAGCAGGATCTCCCAGCCCTGCCCGTATCGAGCTTGCCTGACCCTCCTGCCAGCCTGGGTTATAAAC
>JBLMZU010000163.1:0-4121 GCA_050258995.1 Bacteroidota bacterium | reverse complement strand
GTGCTGTCGTAGATGGCATACGCGGAGCGCGGGTCGCGGTCACGGGGCTGGCCAACTGAGCCGGGATTGGCGATCAGCCTTGGTTCGAGCTTGACCGGCTCATTGGCCCGGATCGGCTTGAGGCTGACGCGGTCTGCGGCTTCATCCAGTTGGAACATGCACTGCAGGTGGGAATGGCCCACAAAGCACCAGGGCGTGGTGAAATGGTCGAAGTTCAGGCGCGCCGAGAGCGTGTTCAGGATGTACTCCCAGACCGAATCGCGCGGGCTGCCATGCACCAGGCTGGCATCCTCACGCACTTTAAGATTGGCGGAAAGCGAGCGCAAAAAGTCCATGTTATCGGCAGTCAGCACGCGCTCGTGGTATTCCAGCGTGCGGCGTGCGTCGCCGTTGAAGGCTTCAAAGGGCAGCCTGCCAATGACGGCCACGTCATGGTTGCCGAGGATGCAGGTCAGGCTGGGGATCTCGCGAATCCGCTCGAGCACCAGGTTTGGATCCGGGCCATATCCCACCAGGTCACCCAGGCACCAGGTCTCATCCACCGTCCCGGCGTCCTGCAGGACAGCTTCCAAAGCTGTGTAGTTGGCATGAATGTCAGACATGACCAGAATGCGCATGATTACTCCAGCAGTGCCGCCAGGCGTTCGACGATGGTTTCAGCCACTTCGCTCTTGCTCATCAGCGAGAGCGGCTCCTTGCGGCCATCTGCATATAAAAGTGTAACGCGGTTGGTTTCGACAGCAAAACCTGCATCTTCCGCGGAAATATCGTTCGCAGCAATAATGTCCAGGCCTTTGGATTTCAGCTTGGCCTGCGCGTTCTCAAGAAGATCGCGCGACTCGGCTGCGAATCCAACCACGATGAGTCTGCGCTTCCATTCGGACCGGAGGCCGGAAACCGTTTTCAGGATATCCTCCGTCGCCTCGAGCTCGATCTGTGGAACGCCGCCTTCCTTCTTGATCTTGTCCCTGGCCTGTTTTTTCGGACGGAAGTCCGCCACCGCGGCGGCCATGATCAGCGCGTCGCTCTCGATCAGCTCGGCCAGCACGCAGTCCAGCATCTGCTTGGCTGTCTCAACTTCCAGGAGGCGCACGCCGACCGGGGGAGTCAGCGCCGTGGGAGTGGTGATCAATGCGACCTGGGCGCCCGCATCCAGGGCAGCCTGGGCCAGGGCATAGCCCTGTTTCCCTGACGACCGGTTGGTGATGACGCGGACCGGGTCCAGCGGTTCCTGGGTCCCGCCGGCCGTAACCACGACCTTTTTGCCGGCCAGCCGCCCTTTCTGTCCAAGGGCGAGGCGGGCAGTTCCCAGGATCTCCAACGGCTCGAGCATGCGTCCCGTCCCGGAGAGTCCCGAAGCGAGATGTCCCTGCGCCGGGCCAGCGATCATGGCACCGCGTTGCTTCAAGGTTTCCAGGTTGGCCTGCGTCGCGGAATGATCGAACATGCCGCCGTCCATCGCCGGCGCAATGAGCAGCGGATTGCCTGCCGCCAGCACAGTGACAGTCAGCAGAGAGTCCGCCATGCCGTGTGCGAGCTTTGCCATCGTGTTTGCCGTGCAGGGGGCAATGATGACCAGGTCCACGGTATGGCCGAGACCCACATGCAGCACATGTGCCTCATTTCCCCACAGGTCTGAGTCCACATAGGCGCGCCGGCCGGTCAGCGACTGGAAGGTGAGCGGCGTGATGAACTTCTCCGCCGCGCCCGAAAGGATGACATCCACATGCGCACCGGCCTGGGTCAGCTTGGACGCCAGGTCCGCGGCCTTGTAGGCTGCAATGGAACCGGTCACACCCAGGATAATTCGTTTTCCTGAAAGGACTGACATGCGCTGATTATACTTCGCTTGTCAAGTGACACAGCGCCGGGCGGCGCCATGCAGGACCGATGATGGCTCATTCCTGCATCTGAAAGATCATCCATAACCTGGTGTCTCATTCCCAACATATTCAAACTTTGCGGAAAGGAATGTTCCTTCATCGATCCCCGGGATTCGGGAATCTCAATTGAAGATCGTGCGATACAGATCCATCCCATAACCGGTCTGCAGCGGGGCGCCTTCGACCAGTTTAAAGCTGCGGCTGCCATCCTCTCCCCTTTCCGCCCGGAGGAAGGCGGCGTTTGCCAAACGATTTTCATGGAAGCCGCAGGCAAGCTCGACCAGGTGTGTGACAAAGAAGATCCTGACCCGCTTTTCGAGCAGGGCCGTCACGATCTGCCGCGCGATCTCCGAACCCTCCCTTTCATTGGTTGCTGCAAACGACTCGTCGAACAGAAGGACCGAATCGGGCAGAAGATGATCCACAATGGCGCTCATCCGCCCCAGCTCTTCATCGAATTTGCCGCTGGTCATGGTGGGGTCTTCCTCCCGCTTGTAATGCGTGTGCAGTCCGGTACACAGATCGGCGGAGAATGCATCTGCAGCGACGAACATGCCGCACTGCATCATGAGCTGCGCCAGGCCAATGCTGCGCAGGAAGGTGGATTTCCCACCCTGGTTGGCACCCGTGATGATCACCAGGTCCTTCCCAGCCGCCCGGACGTCGTTGCCAACCATCTTTTGCCGGGTGGTCAGGGCCAGGCAAATATCATATAGACCCTTGCAGGAAAGCTGTCGTTCTCCGGCAGGGACGGGTTGAGGAAAAACGACCGGTTCGCCAAGCTGCCGGATCTGCTCGGCCAGGTTCAAACAGCCCACATAGAACCCAAGCTCGCGGCGCAGCACCTGGAAGAAATATTCGATATGGTCTGCAGACTGGGCCACCGCATTGACTACCAGGTTGATCCCCTGGTCACGGATGTCGGCCAGCGCCCGCGCACCGTAGTCATCCTTGGGATGCAGGGTAAAGGAATAGGAGGGCGATTTCCGGGCAAAGGCCCGTTTCATCCAGCCTGCCCCTTCCTGGTTGGAGCGGCGGAGGATGTAATTTGTCCCTTCGTTTCCAGGGCCCAGCTCGGCACTGACGAACACCCCGCTATCGAACTTCAAAGCCTTGAGATGTGTCTCCACGACAGCAAAGTACGCCTCGTCCAGCTCCTGCCGGATCATGTTAAAGAATCTTTGGAAGCCTTCCGATTCGAACTGGCCGGCATGCTGGTCTGCGATCTGTTGCAAGGATTTCAACAAGTCAACAAACATGACCAGCATTTCCAATCCACCGCTCAGGATCGAGCTTGGATAGCGGTTGACAACTCCCATCCAGAGGCTGTCCTTTTTCTCGACGGCCTGGAGGGGAATGCTGTAGATCTGCCGGACGACCTCGGGATGATTCAGGCAGTCCTGAAGGATTCCCTGGCGATAGCGGATCTGTTCCGGTGTATCCAGCCCTGAGAGGAGTGTCTGCCTTGCCACTTCGAACAGGAATGGATCGCCGCCTGCCATAACATTGAACAATGTATTGAGCGCCAGGTCTTCGATCACGGATTGCGAATCAAAAGGCAGGGTCATCTCCGCCGGGGCGTCCCTGTCAGGGTAAAGGAGGAATACATTCATGAGGGGATGCGCTCCTTGATCTGGGGATACGTCAGGCGGTGTTTCTCGGCGATCGAAAGTGCGTAGGCCAGTCCATCCGCCGGCTTTCGAAGGATCCTGAACGTGCGCACGGCCGGGTTCTCCGCCACCACTGTGCTCACCATGCTGACCGTCTTCTCATTGAAGGAGGCCAGCTCGTCGATGAACGTTACCCAGACGCACAGCAGGTCCAGTCCCGTCACTTTTGCCATGATCTCCCGGCTGAGAAACAGGGCATCCTCCAGGGTGGCAGATTCAAAGATCTCATTGAGTATGAGAATGCTATCCGAGGTGGCACGGGCTGTGATCTCGTGCATACGGACCAGGTCATCCTGAAGCTTGCCGCGCAGGCTACGGATATCCTCCCGGCGCTCAAAATGGGTGAAGAGGCTGTCAAACAGCAGGAGCCGCGCTTCCCGGCCGGGCACAGGCAGGCCCAGACTGGCGAGGTAGTGCAGCTGTCCGAAAGTGCGTGCGAACGTGGTCTTGCCTCCCTGGTTGGGGCCGGTAACAACCAGGACCCGTTCCTGGTCGTGAAGGGCGAAATCGTTGCAGATGACAGGCTTGTCCGTGCCGGCCAGGGAATTTGCCAGCGCCAGGTCGAATC
>JBLMZU010000162.1:0-15570 GCA_050258995.1 Bacteroidota bacterium | reverse complement strand
TCGATACCTGGACCTGGTCTGCACTTGCATGGCGGGCCACGTTGATGAGCGCCTCCTGTACGATCCGCAGCACGGTCATCGCAATGCCCGGCTCGAGGCGCGGCAGCTCCCTTTCAGGCTGCTCAAACTGGACGTCCAGTCCATACAGGGACTGGTACTCCCTGATGTAGGCGATCAGGGCCGCCTGGAGCCCATAGTCATACAGAACGGTAGGTCGCAGGTCGCTGACCACGGTGCGGATCAGGCCGATCACCTCGGTTGCGAGCCGTATTGAATCCTTCATGCGTGACCCGATCCGTTGCCTGGTTTCATCCGAAAGCTGGCCGCTCATGATGGTCAGGTTAATATTGAGGGCTGAGAGAGTCTGCCCGGCCCGGTCATGGAGCTCGCGGGCGATGGCGCGCCGCTCCTCTTCCTGGACCTCGACTAGGCGCCGGGAGAGCTCGCGCAGGCGGTCGCGGCTCAGGCTCAATTCCTGTTCCACGCGCAGGCGCTCGGTGATCTCGTCCCGCAGGGACTGGTTGGTGGCCCGCAGTTCGGCTGTACGATCCTGGATAATGTTTTCCAACTGTAGGTTAAGCTGCTGGAGCGCGATCTCGGTTTGTTTACTCTTGGTGATATCGATCAGGACAACGATCAGGGATTTCACTTTGCCGTTTTCGTCCCGGATCGCGGACGCGCTCTTGTGGACCCAGATGACTGAACCATCCTTGCGGATATAGCGCTTCTCGATCTCATAGGAAGCGCCTCCGGCAGCCAGCTCAGCGAGAAGCTTCAGACTGCGCGGCCGGTCCTCTTCGTGTGTGAGGTCCTGCATGCGGAGCTTCATCAGCTCTTCGCGCGTGTAGCCGGTCATCTCACAGAAGCGGTCATTGACCGTTATGAACCGTCCGGTCGGGTCCGCCTCCGAAATGGCGCCGACAGACTGGTTCACGATGCCGCGATATCGCTCCTCAGATTCAGCGATCCTGGCCCGCGCATAGACCTGGGCGGAGATATCGCGGAAATAACAGACCACGCCATTCCGGCCGTCTGGAAGCATGATCCGGTCCAGGCGCCACTCGTAATATTCCGCTGCATTGCGGTCGATGCGATACTCGATCCGCTCTGCCGTCTCATAAGACTCGCCCGTCTCCAGTGTATGGTGGAAAATGCGAACGACTTCATCTGCATACTTCTTTTCCCAGAGCAAATGCATGACTTCATCGAGGTCCCGCCCGATCAGATGGGGAATATTTCCAAAGACAGACCGCGCAGTCGGGTTCACCTCGCGCAGGCAGAAGTCTGCGTCGACCAGGTAGACCCCCAGGGGTGCCCGGTTGAGAAGCGTCTCGAACTGGGCTGAGCGGAGCTGGATCTCCTTTTCTGCCTGCCTGCGTATTCGGGCGATCTCGATGATTGCCCGAATACGCGCAAGCAGCTCGCGGGCGCTAAACGGTTTGACCAAATAATCGTCCGCTCCGGCCTCCATGCCCTCGACGCGGGCTTCCTCGCCGGCCCGGGCAGAAAGCATCATGACTGGAACCAACCCGGTGGAAGGCTCGGACCTTAACTCGCGCAACAGCTGAAATCCATCCAGTCCCGGCATCATCACGTCTGTCAATACAAGGTCCGGGATGCGGAGGCGGGCGGAACGCAGGGCATCCTGGCCATTGGCAACCGACTCCACGTCGTAGTTGCTCTGTACCAGCAGTCTCTCGATATATTTACGCATGTCTGTGTTATCGTCCGCGAGCAGGATGCGCGGCCTGCCTGAAGAGATCGCCGGCATTGGTGAATGCTCATCCATTTCCTGCCAGGGTGTGTCTGTCGCCGTGTATTGTTGATGTCCCTCCTGCATCCAGGACAGGACTTCCTGTACGTACGGCTCAGCCCCGAGTGCCGTCGAAGAAAGACTGCGCGCCGCACCGATCCGGTCTGATGGGAGGTGGGCGATCCCGGTCAGCAGGGTGACTGTGAAGGTGGTGCCTTCGTTTTCACGGCTGCTGACCTGTATCTGTCCTCCATGCAGGTGGACCAGCTCCTGCACGAGGGCAAGGCCGATACCCGTACCTTCCTGTGTGCGGGACTGCGCGCCCCGGATGCGGTGGAACCGCTCGAACATATGAGGCAGCTCACTCGCAGGGATGCCGACGCCGGTGTCGCGCACGGAGAGCTCCACCTCCTGCCCGACCCGGCGGAGATTGACTTCGATCTCGCCCTGAAAGGTGAATTTAAATGCATTCGAGAGCAGATTGAAGACGACCTTCTCCCACATCTCGCGATCGACATAGACCGGTTCCCCCAGTGGAGGACAATTAACGATCAGCTGTAGGTCGGCATGCTCGATCGCAGAACGAAACACGCTGGCCAGCTCGGCAGTATAGGTCGCCAGGTCCACCGGTTCATAACTGGCCTCGATGCGGCCGGCTTCGATCCGTGAGAAATCGAGCAGTGTGTTCACCAGCTTGAGCTGGCGCCGGGCATTCCGCCGCGCCATTTCAAGCAGCTCGCGGTCCCCTCCCGAGAGATTGCTTTTCCTTAGCAGATCCTCGAGCGGGCCGAGCATGAGGGTCAGCGGCGTTCTGAACTCATGACTTACATTGCTGAAGAAGACGGTCTTGGCGCGATCGATCTCGGCTAGCGCTTCGGCGCGGCGGCGTTCCTCTTCATAGACGCGGGCATTGGCAATGGCGGTGGCGACCTGTGTACGAATGAGCTCGATAAAATCGTGATAAAGCCGGTCAAGTTTCAAGCGGGCGCTGACCCCCACCACCATCAACCCGGCAGGCTCGTGGGCCTTGTTGGAGGGAATGGTCACAACCACGGCCGTATCCGGCGGGTCGGACCAGGGTCCGCGTGGGATCCCAGAGAACCTTTTCTGAATCTCTTCCATCACCTGCAAGGACTCGGTCTGCCTGGCCCGGGCCAGCGGCCAGCCGGACCCTTGTAATGTTCCAAGATCGACAACCGGAGCAGTGCTCTCTTCATTCACAGAGATCCCCGTTGCGCCCGCCAGGCGGGCATGCTTCCCATCATCGTCGATCAGGTAGAGCAGGGCAAATGGGATGTCCTGCTCGTGGCCGCTCAGGGTCTCTGCAGCCATGCGACAGGCTTCCTCTGCGGTCCGCGCCTCGCCGACGCGGGCGCCCAGATCACGCAGTGCCACGATCCGGCGCTCTCCGATCACCTTTTCTGTGATTTCGTTGACCGTGGCGAGCACGCCGCCAATGCCATTCGGGACGGACTCATCGGGGACCGGGCTGTAGGCAATAGTGAAATGAGTTTCCTCCATATATCCATACCGGTTCATCTCGAGCATCAGATCCTCATCCCAGGTGGCGGGGCCACCCTGGAATGGGGTGTCGATCAGCGGCTGCAGGATGTGCCAGATCTCCTTCCAACACTCCTGGACGGGCTGGCCCAACGCCCGGGGATGCTTCTCACCCAGGATTGGAATATAGGCATCGTTATAGATCGAAATGTACTGGGGGCCCCACCATAACAGAATGGGAAAGCGGTTGGCCAGCACAATGCGCACCGTGGTCAGGAGAGCGGGAGACCAGGCAGGAATGGGTCCTAATGGCGTCTTTGACCAATCGAAAGACCGGATGCGTCCGCCCATTTCCCCGCCGCCCGGCAGGAGATGCTCGATCCTGGTCGACGTGGACCCGCTTTGTACATGAAGTTTTATTTCATCTGTGGCTGAATTGTCATCTGCGGCGATCTTGCGATTCATTTCCATAGTCATACCTTTAAAGGATAGAATGACTCACAAATCAGGCCCCCTTTCACTAATATTCGCCTTAAAGTCAATTATACGTGGTTTTTCAAAATTACGGGCAGGCATGTGTATAAACATCATGTTAGAAAAAATGGCCGAAAGACCCGGATGATTGCCACATTGATTCATGAGCCCCCCGGCCCGGCTTTCTGACCTGTCCACCTGACCAGTACGAAACCCATCCCCGGACGGGGGATTTTTTTATCACTGGGAAATAAGATCGAGCCTGATTGAAAAGGAACCTATGACACGCAGGAAATTCACTCCATCGTTTGCTCGAAAGGCGGGAAGCTTTATGCTTACGTTCATTTTCATCTTTTTGGTCTGTGTGTTCCTTCTTGGAGTCGTTCTCGAATATTGGAGTTACCCGGGAAAGCCGGCTCCCTTTACTTACTCGGGCGGAAATCCGATCCCGGGCAGCATCTCAGAAAAGGTGTTCGTCGACATCAATGGGGTGAAGCAGGGGATGTTCATTAAAGGCCGGGATATCCACAAACCGGTCTTGCTCTATCTACACGGCGGCATGCCCGATTACTTCCTGACCCGGTCGCATCCCACCACACTTGAGGATGACTTTATTGTGGTCTGGTGGGAGCAGCGCGGCTCGGGTATCTCCTACAGCCCCGGCATCCCCCCTGAGACGATGAACCTGGAGCAAATAATCTCCGATACACTCGAAGTGACGAACTACCTGCGCCAGCGATTTGGCCGGGAAAAGATCTACCTGATGGGGCATTCGGGCGGGACGTTCATCGGCATCCAGGTCGCCGCCCGGGCTCCGGAGCTGTATTACGCCTACATCGGGGTGGCCCAGATGTCAAACCAGCTCAGGTCGGAACAGCTTGCCTACGATTACATGCTCCAACGATTCAAGGAGAACGGGGATACGAAAATGGTCCAAAAGCTGGAGGCGGCACCGGTTACCGTGACCAACGGTACACCGCGCCAATATCTCCTCCTGCGCGATACAGCCATGCACAGCCTGGGTATTGGCACCACGCATGACATGCGCTCGATCGTTACCGGTCTTTTTATTCCGTCCCTTCAGTTTCGGGAATACAGCTTGAGAGAGAAGATCGATTTCTGGCGCGGCAAGTCTTCCTCGGGGGTCAGCCTCCGCTGGGATACGATGATCGCCACCGACTTAAGCCAGACCCTCCCCGAGCTGGACCTGCCTGTCTACTTTATACACGGAAAGTACGATTACACCTGCTCTTACTCGGAGGCGCGGGCGTATTTCGACCAGCTTAAGGCGCCGCTAAAAGGGTTTTATACCTTTGAGGGATCAGCCCACAGTCCCATGTTTGAAGAGCCTGAAAAAATGCAGACGATCCTGCGTGAAGATGTATTGGCGGGAACGAATCATCTGGCCGACGATCATTGAGCTGCAGTCAGGAATACGGGCCGTAGCAAACAAAAATGGTTTCTCCCCATTAGGGAAAAACCACTTGCTTCGTTGAGCCACCGATGGGATTCGAACCCATGACCTGACGATTACGAATCGTCTGCTCTACCAGCTGAGCCACGGTGGCAATTTCGTAGCGGCGGGGATTATAAAGGATTACAGGGTTTCACGCAAGTTTAAGTATACTTTCGCCGTGAGGGGATGGCGTACCGCAGCCTGTCATGCCTCAGGTGACACTGCCTCGATTTTCCGGTTCAGAGATTTGCCTGCGTCCATCTGGCCAGTGCGAGGAATATGGCAAGGTTTTCGTTATACACAGCGTCTGTACCAAGGTGAAAAGAATATGTTGAGAATTGCGATGATTTCCTACCATACCTGTCCGCTGGCGACGCTGGGTGGCAAGGATACGGGCGGGATGAACGTTTATGTCCGCGAGTTGACTCGCCAGCTGGGGCAAATGGGCATCCATGTGGACGTATTTACGCGCTCCCAGGACGACCATGTGCCTCATGTTTTGCACGAGCTCGGCTATGGTAACCGCGTTGTCCACGTTCCGGCCGGGCCGGAGCACCCGGTCCTGAAGCAGGAGCTTGCGAGTTACATTCCCGAGTTTGTGGAGGGAATCCGTGCCTTTGCCGCCGAAAAAGGAATCCACTACGATATCATCCACAGCCATTACTGGATGTCCGGCCTTGCTGCGGAGACCCTTTCCGAGGGGTGGGGGGGCATCCCTATCGTCCATATGTTCCACACTCTGGGAGAGATGAAAAACCGTATCGCCCGCACAGAGGCGGAAAGGGAAGGACCTTACCGTATTAACGGAGAGAAACAGGTGATCCTCTTTGCAGATCGGATCGTCGCAGCCACGATCGCCGAGGTGACGCAATTGCGCTTCCTTTATAAAGCGCCGCAGAACAAGATTGTCACCATTCCCCCGGGCGTGGACGTGAGCCATTTCTACCCCATCCCCGGCGATGAGGCCAAGATGTATGTGGGGCTCAAACCTGACGATCGCATGGTTCTCTTTGTTGGCCGCATCGAGCCGCTCAAAGGCGTGGATACCCTGATCCAGGCAATGTCCTGCCTGCAGCTGGAAAGCGGCCACAAGGTGCATCTGGCCATCATCGGCGGCGACCCATCTGCCAGCCCGCAGGAGATGAGCGCCGAGATGGCACGCCTGCAGAAGTTATGCGATGACCTGTGTGTCGGCCAAACAGTCGTATTCCTGGGAAAGCGCGATCAGGACAAGCTGCCTTACTATTATTCCGCCGCCGAGCTCCTGGTCATGCCTTCCCACTATGAATCGTTTGGCATGGTTGCCCTGGAAGCCATGGCCTGCGGGACGCCGGTCATCGCATCCGAAGTCGGCGGACTCGCCTACCTGGTACGGGATGGCGAGACCGGCTTCACGGTCCCCGACCAGGAGCCGGAGGCGCTGACCGAGAAGATCACCTGGCTGCTGAACAATCGCGAGCTCCACCGCCAGATGAGTGAACGCGCCATGGAATATGCCCAGGATTATGCCTGGGAGAAGATTGCCAAACAGATTGTGGATGTGTATGAAGGGCTGCTGGAAGATGAGCGGCTGTCTCAAAAACAGCCATGATAGCTGCTGAAGGATTTCCGTGTGGAGGCGGTGCATGCACTGCCTCCACCTTTAATGTTTATTCCTTCATTTTTACATAGAAGATCAACTGTCCCTCGATATCCTGGGTGCGCATTTCGAACTTATCCTTGAGCTTGTTGAGCAGGCGCGAGAGCTGCTTGTCGCCGTAGGTTCGCGGGTCAAAACCGGGGTCCACCTGGTAGATGGCATTGCCCATCACATCAAGACGCGCCCAGCCATCCTGCCCGACGGCCATCTCGAAGGCCTGGCTAAGGACGGGCATCGGATCGGGCTCTTCCTTTTCCTCCTCCTTTGTCCTCCTCGTCTTTGCGGGCGCACGCCTCTGCTGTTGAGCCTTTTTCTCCTCGACCAGGTTTTCTGTATAGACGAAAAGATCGCAGGCATTGACGAAAGCTTTGGGAGTCTTTCTCTCTCCGATTCCCATCACGAAGATCCCGGTCTCCCGGATTCGTGTTGCGAGCCGGGTGTAATCGCTGTCGGAGGAGACCAGGCAAAAGCCGTCCACAACGCCTGAATGCAGGATGTCCATGGCGTCGATGATCATGGCGCTGTCGGTGGCGTTCTTGCCTACGGTATAGCGAAACTGCTGGATGGGCTGGAAGGCATGATAGTTCAACGTTTCCTTCCAGGAGTTCATACTGTTGGTGGTCCAGTCCCCATAGATGCGGCGGACGGTCACCTGACCGTGCCGGCCTGTCTCCACGAGCATCTGGGGCAGGAGGGAGGATTGAGCGTTGTCGCCATCGATCAGGATGGCGATTTTTTGGCGGCCATTGCTTGCAGGTTGGTTTGCCATGACTATTCCGCCTGTTTCATAATATAGACTTTGATATGAATATACATTTCCAAATTCGAATCAGCTAGAATATTGATACCCGGTGATTATATTATGGATTGACCGGCACTGGGGTATTCAAAGACGCGGGATTCGGGGACAGAATACCGATGTCCTTACAGGAAGCTTCGCCCACGCGCTGGAACAATCCGCCATCGGCTGAGGCTTCGATCTGGATCGGTGTTTCCGCATTGTAGGTGCTGTCTACCGTGAGCTTTACAGTGACCTGTTGGGCGACAGGCAGAATGGTGATGTCGACGGTCTTATCAGGGTGTGTGCGGCCCTCATCCAGGGCAAAGAGTGTGACCTTCAGGTTTGCCAGATCGACATTGCCGGTATTGCTCAGGGTGACGAAGGCGTTTGTCACCTCGCCCATACCATGGGTGATATCGATGCTGGTATTGCAGCCCAGGATCTGGATTCCAACCGACTGGACAGGGCTGTTTGCTGTTGGTTCTGGTGAAACTGTTTCGGTTGGCGGAACTGGCGGAGTATCGGTAGCAACGATCGCCGGCGTGTCAACTGCCACGGTGGATGTTGCGATTATGGGGGTCGAGCTGCTGGCGCCGGGTATATTCAGTGTGGCTGTAACTATGGAAGGGGTCCGTGTGGGAGGCCGGAAGGGAGTCGGCGCATTATACCCGGAAGGCTGGAAAAACCAGCCGTTACAGGAGGTCAGCAGGAAAATCGTAAGGGACAAGACGAGGATCTTTTTCATTTCTTCTCCATCTGTCATTGTATCCCGCCCGGAATAAAAGAGTAAAGCCCCGTTACGTAATCCCAAAGGACCTGATGAGCATCTACTCCGCGTAGGTTACTCTGGCTGTGTTTCCCTACAATTGCCCACTATCGTCCCACTCTTCCAACATTTTTTGATATTCCGGGTCATCATATCTTTCCAGGGTGAAGGCAGGCGCGTAGGCAGGCAGGGCAGACCCGGTGACATGGGATGCAAGCAGCTCGCCGACGCCGCAGGAAGACATGATCCCGTACCCGGAAACGGCGCCGGTCACATATGCTCCGTCCACGCACATGGGTCCGATGAGAGGCCGGTTCTCGGGAGTCTTGGTGTAGTAGCCGCCGTCGAGCTGGGGACGCGGCATGCGGGCGAAATATTCCTGCATGCGCGGCAGCATGGCAGTCAGGCCGCGCAGTACGACCTCGGGATACTGGTCGTCGAGGACGGGAGGCCAGACGGGGTCCATGTTCCTGGTCTTGTAATCCCATAGCATCAGAATGGTCTGGTTTTCGCCCGCGCCATCCGGGCGGACGTGAACCCCGGGAGGGAACACTTCCGTTAAGTAGCGGGTGCTTTCATCTTCGGAAAGAGCTTCACGCTCCTCCGGCTCCCAGGGCAGCGTGAGCGGGTCTGTCCAGATCAAAAGCGGTGCATTCCGGTCCACCACTTGCAGGGAATCCTTGATCGCAGCTTTGAGATGCAGCTCGGTATGAACCGGCAGGTTGACGCCCAGCAGGCTTCCCACTTCTTTAAGGAAGGGGCCGGCGGCGTTGATGAATACTGGAGTGCCGATCCTTTCTCCCGAGCTGAGCTCGACTCCGCTGACGTGATTGTTGTCCACATCCACACCTGTCACGCGTGCCGATTCAAACCGGACACCGCGGGCCCGTCCTGTCTGGAACAGGTACATGCCCAATTGCTGGGCGCTCAACCAGCCGGCGCGGCGGACGTGTAACGCCGCCACAGCGTCCTGTGTCAGATAGGGGAAATATTTGTGGACAAGCTCGCTGCCCAGCAGCAGATCTGCACCATCCGGCGTACTTTCGAAGCCCCCTTCGCCGGCGGGCTGATAGGAGGATCCGTCAGCGCTATGGACGCGCATCCTCCCCGCTCCCTGGCTTGCGATCCGGAGTGAATCGGCTTGCAGACCCTGTATTTTGCCTTCATCCGCGGTCACATATAGATAGCCACGGCGGTTCATCCGGAACACATTCCCGCTTTCCTGCGCGAGAGCCTCCATCAGGCTGATGGAGCGATTTAGCAGGGCGAGCATTTGCGGGTCGGGCCACCAGTTGCGGTAGCATTCCGTGGATCGATCGCTCGTAAACGAGAGGGGCGGACGTTCGTCGATCAGCAGGATATCTTTGACCCCGCTTTTGCTGAGGAAATGGGCGGCAGCGACGCCTGTAATTCCTGCTCCGCAGATGACAACGTCGGCTGTACGTCTCATTTCAAAACTTTTTCTTTAAGCTCCTGCCAGGAAGGCTCGACCAAAACGGTGCCATCCGGGAAGACGATGGTGGGGACACTCCGGAAGCCATGGTTCATCTCCATGACGAACTCTGTGGCGGCCGGGTTTCCCTCGATCGACACGGGCACATAGGAAATGTGGTTTGCTTCAAAGAATGCCTTGGCACGCAGACAGTCAGGACAGTACTGCGTTGAATACATTACGATTTGGGCGGGGGTGCGGCTGTATAGATTGTCCATAGGACCTATTATAAAATAAAATTTTTGTGATAATGTTTTGTTAATGAAATATCATAATTTATTTTCCCGCCTTGCATCCATGCTATAATCATTTTACAAGGTGGAAGGCGATAACAATGGAAAGCTTCAGGCGCGCCGAACATTTTCACAATATCTTTATCGTTTTAGAATTGGTGTAACCTTTTCCAATTTACTGCGTCATGTAGACTAGCGGGGGTGCTTTAAGCAGTAATATCATCGCGGATCTTCAAACCAACAAATCGTCATAGCTGAAGATGGCCCATTGGCAGGAATTTCATAACGCCACTTATGACCTGTCGTACTATTTTCTATGTATAAGCACGAATAGGCTTATGCAAGAAAAATTTTAAAACTCACATTAAACACCACTGATATTTCAATAAAACACTTTGCACCGGGCAGTAGGTTTTTGACTCTTACTATCCTGCCTGGCCTGCGCATGTAACTTTTTGTTGCATGCTGTATACACTTTTTACGGATGTGTTTTGCCTTCCATTCACGGATCTCGAATGAGGCAGGATTGGATAACAGTGACTAACTTAAGACGTTCATTCTTCTGGGCTGCCCTGTATTTGGCCATGATCCTGGTCCTGGGTCAGGCCGATTATATTGGCAAACCGATCATAAACTTTGCATCCTACTTCTATGTTGTCGCCATGATCGGTGTCCCTGTGACGCTATTCTTTCCCGGTATGACGCGGGTGTCCACAAAAGTTCCGATGCTGGTGTGGGCCGGGGTCTATTTTCTCCTGCTGATCTTCATCGACCGGAACATGACGACCACCTCGAAGGATCTATCGATTGTGGTGCTTGAGTTTGTGCTGCTGGAGGCGGGCATCTGGCTTGCTCACCAGCTGGCCCAGCAGATCAATCATGCCGAATCGATCATGGATGAGCTGGCTGTGGGTGCCTTCCCCAACCGCTCCCAGGAACTGGATGAGGCCAGCAACCGGGTCAAGATCGAGCTTACCCGCAGCCGACGCTATCACCGCCCTCTCTCCCTGTTGTTGATGGAAGTGGATCCGAATGCCCATAAGAGGAATGGCGAAGTTCTCAAGCACATCCAGTACGATATTGCCAACCGGTTTACGACGGCGCGGATCGGTCAGATCATCGACGAGCGCATCCGCCAGACCGACCTTGTATTACGTGACCGCCAGTGGACATATGTAATTATATGTCCCGAAACTGATTATTCCAGCGTTCTCCTGCTGGCCAAGCGAATCTCCCAGGCAGTGAAGGAGAAGACGGGATTGGATATCCTGTGGGGGATCGCGGCCTTTCCGGAGGAGGCACTGACCTTCGAGGATCTTATGATGAAGGCACGCCAGCGCCTGGCCTTGGGTGAAGCGGTTGAAACCGTGTCCCAGCCGGAGAACGCGAAAGAGGAGATTTCTAACGTATGACACTTACAGAATTCGCACCTAGAACTGCAGAGAAATGGATCGATCAGTTCGATCCACAGAAACGGACCCTTACCGGCGACACCTATTTGATTGCCAAGAGAATCATGGATATCACCCTGGTGCTGCTTTCCATGCCATTCTGGCTGCCTGTGCTCGGGCTGGTCGCCCTGGCCATTTACATCACGTCGCCGGGCGCGCCGGTGATCTTTAAACAGCTCCGTACCGGCAAAGGCGGGCGCCGCTTCCATATTTATAAGTTCCGGACCATGGTCCCCAATGCAGAGGAACTCAAGAGCAAGTATGCCCATCTCAATGAGCTGCAGTGGCCGGATTTCAAGATCTCAGACGACCCGCGTATCACCCCGCTTGGCAAGTTCCTGCGCAAGACCAGCCTGGACGAGATGCCACAGCTCTTCAATGTCCTGCGGGGCGAGATGAGCCTGGTGGGGCCGCGCCCTACTTCGTTCGGACCGGAGACCTACAAGCTCTGGCACACGCATCGTCTGGACGTCACACCGGGCATTACCGGATTGTGGCAGGTCTTCGGCCGTGCCCAGCTTGAATTTGACGACCGCCTGCGCCTGGACATTGCCTACATCGATCGCGCCAGCCTGCGCCTCGATATTTACCTTCTTTTTCTGACTGTATTCGCTGTCTTTAAACAGCGCGGTGCACAGTAATCCCCGGGGAATCATGTCACCCAAGATCGCGTACATCGTTTCGCGCTTTCCCCATCTGCCCGAGACCTTCATCCTGCGTGAGATGATCCAGCTGGAAAAGCTTGGCTGGGAGGTGGAGTTCTATCCTCTCGTCATCCAGCACCAGGAGCTGATCCACGAGGAGGCTCGTCCCTGGTTGGGCCGCGCTCACGCCGTTCCATGGTTCTCGCCGTCTCTTCTCCTTTCCAATCTGAAAAGACTGGCCAGCCACCCGGGGCAGTATGTCTCTCTGCTGGGACGTGTATTGCGCGAGAACCTCAGCAGCCCGAAGTTTTTGGCGCGCGCCCTCCTGTTATTTCCACGCGCCATCTGGATGGCAGATGAATTCAAGCGGGAAGACATTCAGCACATCCATGCTCATTACGCGACGCATCCCGCGCTGGTCGCCTGGCTGATCAATCAATTGACGGGAATCCCCTACAGCGTCACGGTCCATGCGCATGACATCTTTGTCGAAAAACCAATGCTGGCTACCAAGCTGCAGGGTTCGGCCTTTATCTCCTCCATCTCGGAGTTCAACCGCCAGTACCTGGTGGACCTGCTCGGTCCCTGGGTGAGAGAAAAAACACAGATTGTTCGAATGGGCATCGACCCGGCTTATTATCCAAATGGAAAAAAATCCCAGGTTGGGGATGTCCGGCGGCTCGAGATCATCAGCGTCGGCAGCCTGCAGCCGTACAAGGGACATGTGTATCTGGTCAGGGCGTGTGTCGAGCTGAAACAGCGCGGCATCCCGTTCCACTGCAGGATCATCGGTGGCGGGGACCTGCGAGCTCTTCTCGAGCAATCCATTCGGGAAAACCACCTGGAAGGTTTGGTTGAGCTGCTGGGACCGCGCACCCAGGATGAAGTCTCCCGCCTGCTTCGAACGGCGAATTGCTACGTCCAGCCCAGCGTGATCACGGCGACGGGAAAAATGGAGGGGATCCCGGTGGCCTTGATGGAGGCAATGATCAGCAGGGTCCCGGTTGTAGCGACATCCATCTCCGGCATCCCGGAGCTGGTGCGGCCCGGAGAGACGGGCTGGCTGGTGGCGCCTGAGGATGTATCTGCCCTGGTGGATGTTTTATCCGAGATTTATCACAACCCCGCCGAGGCTGAGCGGCGAGCCGGTCTCGGTTACCAGTGGGTGAATGAAGAATTTGAATTATCGTCCAATGTTCGAAAACTGGCCTCTCTATTTAATTCAATCCGAGTTAGTTCTGCAAACACAGTCAGACAGTTTATTTTTGAGACCAAGACGAAAGGAACAAAATAAATGGAACTAAAACTTTATCTGCAGATGCTTCGTCGAAGCTGGTGGATTATCGTGATCACCACCCTGGCAACCGTCGTTGCCGCCCTGGTCGTTTCCTATATGACACCGCCCACCTACCAGGCCACCTCACGCTACATCGTTTCTCCCAGCCCTTCGCTCATCACAGGCGGGAGCAACCTTTTGAACAGCCTGTCCACACTGGATAAGCGTTCGATCATAACGACTTATGCCGAGATCCTGAACAGCAACCGCATCTTCGCCGAGACGACCAATCTGCTACAACTCAATAACGTGGACCTGAATGCCTACTCATATCGTGCAGTTGCCCTGCCGGATGCGAACATCATCGAGTTCTCGGTCACCGGCCCCGATCGGCAGGTGGTGTATACGCTATCCAATGCCATTGGCCAGCATGCGGTGGAATATGTTCACAGCCTTTACCAGGTCTATGACCTGAGTGTACTGGATGCTGCTACGCCTCCCACGGAGCCGATCTCACCGCAGCCGCTGCGGAGCGCGGGCGTGGCCCTGGTCGTCGGCCTGGCAATCGGGATCGTTTTGGCCCTGCTCCGGGAGATGGCCCGTACGCCGCTTTCAAGCTTTGTGCGCCAGCGCAGCGTGGACGAAATGTCCCTGGCTCTGAACCGCAAATCTTTCGAGCAGAAACTTTCCGAAGTAGCATTTGCCTCTCCCCGGGACTTCTCATTATGCGTCGTTCACCTGAATGGACTGGCTGATTATGTCAACATGCTTCCCCAATCGACCCTGCAGAGGATCCTGCGAGGCGTGACCCAGGTGTTGAAGAACCAGCTGCGCGGCAACGATATCGTTGGGCGCTGGAACGAGAGCGATTTTATTGTCCTGCTTTCCGACACACCCGGCAACGCGGCCATGAATACCATGGAGCGTGTCCGGATGGCGCTTTCCTACCCAGTTTCGATTGATGGCGCGGGGGAGGAAATCCTTCTGGATCCGCAGATCGGGATCGCCGAGTATCGTGTCGGAGATACCGCCCAGTCCATGATTAAGAATATCCAGTGGGCTCTGGATGTTGCCAAGAAGAACAATGGGATGTACCTGCTGAAGGCCACCCAGCCGATCTAAGCGCCGCTCATGAACTTTATTGGTAAATCGGATCTGCTGAAGGAACGGATCACACAATTGCGTGGGGATCCTGCAAGCACTCCTGATATCTCCATTGTCATACCGGTCAACGCACAAAAGGATCTGGAGCCCCTGAAGCGGGTGCTGTCTGATATCGCCCATTATTCCGGGAGCAGGCGCCTGGAAATGATCCTGGTGATCAACAACTATCCTGCGGATCAGCCGCCGGATGAGATCCAGTTGTACGAGCAGGCTGCCTTCCGCGTGGTCGGGATCCCTAAGATCCAACACCAGGGCGGCATCGCCATGGCGGCACGCATTCCCGGGGTCAGGCTGGCCCAATCCCAGGCGGTCCTGCTGTTCGATGCGGACTGCCGCATCCCCAACCCGGGAGCCCTGATCGACTGGTACGGCGGCCGGCTGAAAGAAGGCTATGACCTGGCCTATACCCACGTGGACTACACCGACCTCCCGCCAGGGATCTCGGTACGGGCGCGCATGTGGGTGCACCATGCCAGCCGCTGGATCAAAAGAAACATCCTGCGCATCCCAACCAGCCGCGGCAGCAACTACGCCATTCGCCGGGACCTGCTGCTCGATCTGTTCGCACAGGGACGAATTCCCTACGATATCCATGTCGGGCCCGTGGTCAAGTCCATGGGCGGCAGGATCGCCTACTCGGGCTTAAAGGAACTGGTTGTGCTTACCTCTGGAAGATTTTTCGACCCGGGCTGGAAGGTCCTGATTACTTACCTGTTATGGAGAACCGGATATTACTTCCGAATTCTAAAGATGAAACCCAAACGTGCGGCCCAGGATCAATAGGAGCTTGGACAGATGTTACTAAAGAAAAATCAGATCTCAGGTAAAAATGCTGTTCTGCTGATTGCCGTTCTGGCCGTGGTCCTGGGCGTGGGGACGGGGATCCTGATCAACTATGTGAACAAGCCAATCTATGTCCTGGTTGTGTTTGCGAGCCTGAT
>JBLMZU010000161.1:0-4198 GCA_050258995.1 Bacteroidota bacterium | reverse complement strand
GGGCGATCAGCGGCCTGGACGCAACCCGGATCATTAAGGCGCGCTGGCCGGGGATCAAAATTATCATCCTGACTCTGTATCCGGATTACCAGGCCCAGGCACAGCAGGCGGGCGCGGACGCTTTTTTGGTCAAGGGGTGTTCGATGGAAGAAATCTCATCCACCATTTGTTCGCTCAACTGAAGAATGCCTGCCTCTCCACACCTGGCGTAGTTTTTCCCACAAAAAGCTTACGAATTAAATACACCTTCGGAATGATGTAAAAGCGACCGCAATTCGCTACACTGAAAGCGAACAGTGGTCGCTTTTGATCCACACCATCCCTTTCTGGAGTTGACCATGCCTAAAGGAATCCCGCTCACTGAGGAAGACCAGGAAAGACGCCGCCATGAGATCTTTCACCAGGTCCTCCCTATTTTTATGAGAAAAGGATTTCAGGAGACATCCATGCAGGAGATCGCAGAGGCAGCCGGTCTAGGTAAGTCGACTTTATATGATTATTTCCAAACCAAGGATGAAATTCTTGTTTATTTTTTTGAAGACCAATGGAACGACGTAATTGAAGGAGCGCAAAAGGTTGCCATGCAAAACTGCAGCGCGGATGCACGGCTGAGGAAGATCATGGAAGTCTATATGGAAAGCCTGCAAGCCAATAAAAACCTGTTCCTGAAGCTGTCTGTGGAGTCGCAGCGCCTGAAACCGCAGAGCCAGAAGCAGATCCAGGACAAGCGCCATGCCTACCAGGACATGATCCGGGCCTTGATCGAAGAGGGCATCCGGGAAGGTATATTCCGCCAGGTAAATTCCCTGCTGGCGGCGCGGCTGCTGGTCGGCAACATCGGCCTTGTGCTCTATGGCTCACGCCTGACCGGCACACCACAGGAGATGCTCGAGGACACATTGGATATTTTTTTCAAAGGAATTGAGGTCTGTTAGTTGTTATCACGGAAAGCAACCGGCGTTCGCTCAAGATACCAGGCGTATCCAAGGAGAAAATCATGACATCCATGGCAGTAAACACACCGCATGATGTACAGGTAACTCCTGCACCGTTGAGTTGGGGAACACGGATCATCCTTTTCGTTCTTTTCCTGAGCTGTGAATTTGCAATTCTTATCCTAGGCTCAAATTACTTCGAAGTTTTCCCAACGAACAAAAGCATCACCTATAACCTGGTCATCTCTGTTATTTTCCTGGTTGCCAGCCTATGGCTCAGGCGTACGGATTGCTGGGGCCAATACTGGCAGGTTGCCTTTGCATTTTTTGTGGCTTCGGTTGCCTATCCAACCACGTGGATAATGGAAGGCCCCATCAACAGCTTAATGGGCAACCTCGGTCTGCTCACAAAAACATCACAATCTCTGGGGGTTGAAAAAGTATTTGAGGCAATTGTGGTTGTAGTTCCAATCATCCTACTGACAAAACTTTCGGGAGCTGAGCTCGGATCGATCTATTTGAAGCGCGGCAATTTAAGACTGGGGCTGGGCATCGGCTCGCTCGTATTCATTTTCCTCGGGACAGCCACGTTCATGTTTGCCTCACAGCGTTTCACCAGCCTGGAGGCGCTTGTTTCAGCAGTTCTCTGGGGGCTGGTATTTTCTTTTGCAAACAGCTTTACGGAAGAGCTGTGGCTGCGCGGCATATTTTTAAAGCGTTTTGAGCCTTTCCTCAAGGTCGGCGGCTCGGTCCTGGTAACCTCCATCGTCTTTGCAATGCTGCACAGCTTTGTCTTTTATTTCAGCCCGGCCGTAATCCCCTTCTTTTTCCTGAACACGCTCTCCCTGGGGCTGGCCTGTGGTTATCTCATGATGAAATCGGACAGCCTCTGGGGACCTTTTCTGATCCATGCCGCATCAGATTTCTTCCTGTTCTTAGCGTTACTGGCTCCTGCATAACTGCATTCCAACACCGGATAAGGAGGCACGGCATATGTATGAAAAGATGAACCTGCTCGGTGCAATGACAGCCGTTGCGTTCTTTGTATCGGCGATCCTGGTCTTCCTTTTCAGGCTTCTGGGTAGGCCTCAATATGGACATTGGATTGGATACTTTGAATTCCTGCTGGCAATCCCTTTGTCCATTCTGATCTTGACAGCTCCCGGCCTGCACCGGCCTGGTTTGTACTACATCCAGGTCGGCTGCATGATTGCATGGTTACTTACGGAGGCGATACTGGATTATGGACTGAGAATTGACTTCCGCAATGTAAGGTGGATGGTCATCAGCTATGTCATGCTGTTCTTTGCAGGTACGGGTGGCATGCTGGGAGTGGCGACAAATGCAGGTAGCATCTGGAGTATTGCATCCATTATTTTGTTTCTGGTTATGGCAGTGTTGACTTTCGTCCAAAGAGTAGTCACCGGCATGTAGGATAAGGATCGTTAAAGCGATCAGCCTGACAAGTATAGAGAACAAAAGGATCAACGATGAAAAAAATTACCATCAGGCAATTACAAGGTGAAGAATTCCTGGATGTGCTTTTCAACTTCCAGATGTATGCCTTTCGTGCATCGCCCCCCTTTATGGAGAAGGAAGGCTGGGCAAATATTGTACGACAGCGCAATGGGGTTACCTATCATGTTCTTTTCGAGGAGGAGGTCCCGGTGGCAGCAACTGCCAACACTGTTATGACCCAAAATGTACGCGGCAGGCTCTTCCCGGCAGGCGGCATGTGGGCTGTGGTCACCCTGCCGGTTGCCCGGCGCAAGGGCTATTCGAGGCAGGTCATCGGGAGTCTGCTTGCAGCGGTAAAGGAGGCGGGAGCAGTTTTTTCCAACCTGTACCCCTTCCGTGAATCTTTCTACGAGCGAATGGGATATGTCACTCTTCCATTGCCGATCATTGCCCATATCTCGACACAATCGCTCGCGCCCCTGTTGAAAATGGAACTGGAGGGTGAAGTGGAATTGAGGCTGATGGGTGAGGCATACGAAACCTATCGATCCTTTCTTGCGGATCTGCGCTCGCGAGTTCACGGCATGACTATTTTTGATTTCGGGGAACCGGCGGTTGCCAGCCAAAATGGTTTCTGGGTGGCAACCGCAAAGGTAAACGGTGAAGTCGAGGGGATCATGCTCTACAAACTGGCCGGCGAGGAGATCACCAGGTTCAACTTCCGTGCCTCCCGTTTTTATTACACCACCTCGCGCGGAAAATACCTGCTGCTGGACTGGATCGCGCGCCATATCGACCAGGCAGACCGGGCAGAGATCTGGCTGCCACCGTATGAGCATCCTGAGACCTGGCTGGCAGATTTGCAGGTGAGGATCGAGTCGCAGGACCGTGCCCCGATGAGTCGCATCCTGGATATTGCCGGGCTGGGAGGCATGGAAACGGGAATCGGCAGCTTCTCTGCACACATTATGGACCCGCTCCTGGCTTCCAATGAAGGCAACTGGAAATTCGAATCCGTTGATCACCATTTGCAGGTTTCAAAAACAAACGCAGTAGATTGCGAGCTAACCATCCAGGGATTAACTACCCTGGTCTTTGGAACACACGATCCGCAGGATTTTACACTGCGCGGCTGGGGCAATCCCAGGCCGGAGATCCAGGCTGTGATGCGCAGCATGTTTCCGCCGCGCATCCCCTTCCTCCACGAGAATTTTTGATTACAGCGGACCTGGACCCGCCGAGGAACTGGAGATCATTATGAAGCATTTCAAATTTCTTTCCCTGTTCACTGCAACAGTCTTGACTTCCTGTGGCATCCTTGCATCCTCACAAAGCAGCAGTCCTGAAAAGAGAATTGTTATCTCCAACGTATCCATCGTGGATGTTAAAAACGGCGCCATCATTCCCAGGCAAACCGTCATCTTAAATGGTGACCGGATCGAACGGATCGGGGCCCAGGGTGACATTAGTGTCCCGCGGGGAGCCAGGGTCATCGACGGACGGGGACTTCACCTGATGCCCGGACTGGTCGATGCCCATGTCCATTACTTGGACGCACCTGTCTTCGGTCGGGTCATGATCGCCAGCGGTGTTCTTCTGGTCCGGGATATGGGGATGCCCAATGAGTACATCCTTCCATTGCGGGATGAATTGAACCAGGGCAAGACGCTGGGACCGGAAATGGTTGCCACGGGCACGATGCTGGACGGGGTGCCACCCATAATCCCTCAGATTGCATTGGGAATCAGCACACCCGAGGAAGGCCGCGCTGCTGTCCGCCAGCAGGCGGAGGCGGGTGTGAACAT
>JBLMZU010000160.1:0-4799 GCA_050258995.1 Bacteroidota bacterium | reverse complement strand
GGCTGCCTGGAGGGTCTTGTTGAACAAGATATCCACGGCGGTTGCCTGGAAGGAGGCCGCAAAATCCTCCACCGGCACCGGCTCGCCCGCTTTCTTCAAATCATTGACGGCGTACAGGACTGCGGTCTTGAGCCCACTAAATGAAAAGTCATACGGGCTGTCCAGCCTGGGACGGGAAAATTTGAAGCGGGCCGGATCGCCTTTCTCCGCCGCCTTCTGGACGGAGGGTCCGCCGGGATACGGCAGTCCCAGCAGGCGGGCGACCTTGTCGAAGGCCTCCCCGGCTGCATCGTCCCGCGTGGAGCCGAGGCGCCGGTAGGTCAAATGATCGGTCATCAGGTTGAGCTCGGTATGTCCACCGGAGACCAGCAGCGCCATCAGGGGGAACTGCGGCTCGGCTGGGACACTCTCCCCGGCGTTATGGATCCAGGAGGAGTAGATGTGCCCTTCGAGATGATTGACGCCGATGATTGGCTTGTTCGTCCCCAGCGCCAGTCCCTTGGCCGCGTTCATGCCAACGACCAGCGAACCGGCCAGGCCGGGGCCGCGCGTGACGGCGATCGCATCGATATCCTTCAGCGACAGGTTCGTCCGCGCCAGGGTTTGCTCCACCACCGGGACGATGCTCAGCACATGCTGGCGCGAGGCCACTTCGGGGAACACACCGCCATACCGGGCATGGATATCCATCTGCGAGGCGACCGTGGAGGCGAGAAGTGCGCGGCCGTTTTCAAGAACAGCACAGGCAGTCTCGTCACAGGATGTTTCAATTGCTAAAATACGGGCAGGTTTTAATTTACTCATAATCATTGGTTGTCGTTGCGAAGAGCACTGTCTGCGACGAATCAATCTCCCGCAAACGTGAGATTGATTCGCCCGACGGGGCTCTTAACAACATCATTAAGGTTTCTTCCAGTTCTTCATCGGCAGGACAAAGTCATAGGGAAATTCCGCCAGGAGCTCGATCTTGCCATCCGGGCGGACCCAGTAGGTATCCTCAATGCGGAAGCCCATGCCCTGGTCCGGATAATAGAGTCCGGGCTCGATGGTGATGACAACACCCGGTTTGAGAATGTTGTCTGCATCCGCCATGGTCAGGCCGGAGGACGGTCGCTCATGAATGTTCAATCCAACGCCATGGCCCAGCGAATGGACATATCCATCCAGCGGCGATTTCGTGCTGAGCTGGGATTTGTGTCCCTTCGACTCAAAATATTCACAGGTCATGCGCTGGTAATCGATAAAAGAGGCATTCAGGTCCAGGTTCTCGACCACCTTGTCGTAGATCTCATGCACCTGGTCGTACAAGGCCTGCGCTTCCGGCGCTGCATATCCCAGGCTCCAGGTGCGGGTAAAGTCATAGAAGTAGCCGCCGCCTTTCTCGGCCGGGAAGATATCGAAGACAATCGTCTTGCCGAGGGTCATCAAGTCAGTGGGGTTGCCCGTGGAGTGCGGGACACCGGCATCCCGACCGATGGCAAAGATGACGCCCTCCACGTCGACAGCGCTGCGCTCGGCCAGCCACAGGGCGATCCTGCCCTTGACATCCCCGATCGTGAGCGGACTCCCATCCTCCTTCAACAGCACTTCGTCTTCCCGGACCTCACACGAGGCAAGATAGTCCCAGACCAGCTGTACGAGCGTCGTCGTCACGGCGCCCATCTGGCGGATGCGGGCCACCTCGACATCATCCTTGGTCTCCATGGCGCGCATGATCGTGGAGTCGCCCAGCCCTTCGCCGATCAACTCCACTTCGGGCATGAGCTGCGCCAGCCTGGCCAGGATGCCAAACATCAGGGAGATCTCGACCCTGCCATAGACCGCCACACGGCCGCCGGACAGCCCATAGTCCTCCAGGATCTTTTTGAAGCGCAGGGTATTGGCGAGCACGCGATCCCCGTCAGCCTGGGCTTCAAAATCGGCGATCGGGTACTCGCTGAACGAGACGGTATTCAGTCCGCTTTTGGCAGCTTCATCCCGCTCCATATCGTTGTAGAACAGCACCGGTTCCTTGCCGGCTTTCTTGATCAGGAGTGCCCCGCTTACATGGCCACCGCCCACAAAGTAATACATCGGCGGGTTCAGCTCCGCATCGCCAAAGATCAGCAGTGCATCGAGATTCCGGGACTGCATCAAGGCATCAAGGTCTGATTTCATTCACTCTCCTCTATTCGGCGTGAGTTACTCAGGCCGGGTTTCGTCCCAAATTCTACCAGCGTTCCTGAGTTCAATTGTATATTCTTTTAACGAGAATGACACGAATGGGCGAATAACGCGAATGTCTTACGTTTCTAATTTTGGCGGGTTGCGCGGTGTTAGATATGGAGGCGGGCTCTTTTTCCCTTTGGTATTGGCCACGCGACTTGCCTGGACGCGTTCCGATTTATCCAGTCGCGATATTCGCGTTACGCGCTCAATACCTTCTTTAAGACAGACAGCATTAAATCGTCATTCAAAACAGTGCGAGGATCAAAAAGGGCCTTATCATTTTCCGTTCGAGCGACGACAGGGGGATTCGCGCCCCGAAGCTTTTTCAGGAACGTATCCGGTGACTTCACTGCTAATGCCAGCACAAATGTGGCTACACATTCCTCCGGCAGGCTGCCGCCGCCGACTGTGGACTCGGAAGAGAGCACTTCACCCTGCCCAAGCTGATCCCGCCACGTCTCGGTTCGAGCCTTGAGCTGGTCGAGAGGACAGGCTATCATCTTCCAGATCGGGATCTCGCGCTCTGCTTCGTCCTTCAGGTAATGGAGCAGCGTGGCGGTGAGCCCGGCCAGGCAGGTCTTATCCGCACGGACGGCGCGGGCCAGGGGATGTTTTTTGATCCTGTCGATCAGGTCCTTTTTGCCAAGGATGATGCCCGCCTGCGGGCCGCCCAGCAGTTTATCTCCCGAGAAGCAGACCAGGTCTACGCCTGCCGAGAGTGATTCCTGCACGGTGGGTTCGTGGGCAAAGCCGTACCTGGATGTGTCGAGCAGGGCACCGGAGCCCAGGTCGTCCACGACCACGACGCCTGCTCGGTGCGCAGCCTGCGCGATCTCTTTGAGCTCGGGCTCCTCGGTGAAGCCCACGATCTTGAAGTTGCTGCGATGGGCGCGCATGACCAGTGCGGCCGGCTTCTCGAGTGCCTCCTGGTAATCGGACAGGCGCACCTTGTTGGTTGTCCCCACTTCGACCAGCTTCGCGCCCGACTGCTTCATCACATCCGGGACACGGAAGCCGCCGCCGATCTCCACAAGCTGCGTGCGGGAAATGACCACGCGCTTTCGATTGGCCAGCGCAGAAAGGACCAGGAGCACGGCAGAGGCATTGTTATTGACGATCACCGCGGCCTCGGCACCGGTCAGCCTTTGCAGGACCGATTCAGCATGGATCAGGCGCGAGCCGCGCTGCCCCTTCGACAGGTCATATTCCAGCGTGGAATACTCTCCGGCGACCTCCTTCATGGCTTCGATCGTCGCGGCGGAAAGTGGTGCGCGGCCAAGATTGGTATGCAGGATCACGCCCGTGGCATTAATGACCGGGCGCAATGTGGGAGCGGTCCATTCGGAGAGGTGGGAGCCCGCCTGGGCCAGGATCGCCTCCATCGACGGCAGGTCCGCCTCCGGCCTGGCCTTGAAGCGGGCGCGCGCTTCGTCCAGCGTGGTGCGGATGGCATCCAGGGTCAACGGGCGGCCGTACTCCTGCATGAGAGCGCCCGCCTGTTGTATTAATTGTTCCACTGAGGGGAGGTCACGAAGGCTGGTCATCGTAAGGGACGGGCGGCTTCCAGTGCGCCTTCTCACGCAGCCGGATAAAATATTCGATGGCAAACAGGCAGGCAGCCAGGCCCGCGATCAGATACACCGTGACAAGCCGTCCGAGCTGCAGCCAGGCGAGTGTTGCCGCGTAGATCCCGAACCACAGCGCCTGGCGCACGATCACATTCGACTCGGCCGGCTTCTCCCCCGGAAAGCGGCGATGGAAGAGATACACGATCGGCAGCATCGTACCTGTGACCGCCATCAGCACCAGGACAAAGAACGCCCAGCGCGGCCAGACGTACGGAAGCGTATAGTTCAGAATGTAATACAAACCACCCCAGCCAATGAGCATCAGGATCACGGCGGAAATGGCGACAGGCTTGAAGCGAATGGGTTCGTTCATCACCGGAATTATACCCGCACAGGCAAAGCGGTAGAGAGGCACAAGGCAGACAGCCGCTTCATACGCTGAAACGGCTGTCTGCTTTGTGTGGCGAGAGATGTTTCCCGCTCTACATTTATATCTTCTTCCTCGCCTCTTCCACAACTGCCACCACTTCGGGCAGGTCCATGCCAAGGGAGTGCAGCTTTTCGACAGTCGGGATGCTGTCGCCATCCCAGCCGCGGCGCTCGAAGACGGCGTCCATGAGCAGCTCATACTGCGCCTCCCGATATTTGCGCAACTCCTTCATCTTCTCTTCCGTGGACATGCCGGCCGGATCGATTTCCACCAGGCGCTTGAGCTGTTCGTCGTAGCGTTCCTGGCGTGACTCGTATTCGATTCTGGTGACCGGTCCCATGGCGCGGTAGGGCGGGTAATCGTGCTGGCGGCCGACGCGTCCCATGCGCAGGGCAAAGACCTTCTGGAAGTTATAGACACGCTCGGACTGGAGCAGCAGGTCCTCCACTTTGGTCGGCTTGCCCGTTACCCCCTCATGGATCCAGGTGTAGTTCTCGACGTGCTCGGGGACCTTGGCGGGCTCGGCGGTCTCCTTGTTGTTGGCCGGGGAAATGTCGTTCCATGGCAGCTTGCATAAGCCGTGCAGGCTGAAC
>JBLMZU010000159.1:0-11554 GCA_050258995.1 Bacteroidota bacterium | reverse complement strand
CCGGGTGTTGACCGGGGAATTCTCGAACATGACATCGGCCTGGGAATTCTGGATGACAGAAACCGAATCCTGCATGGGTATGGAGGAAAGGGAGGAGATGGATTGTCCGCTTTCAAAGAGTTCCAGGGCTTTGTCAACATCGATCCCATCCGGGTTCACGGCAAAACCATGTTTTCCTGTGGCGATGCCTGTGACAGAGTAGGTGATGTCATAGAGCTGTTTCATAACATCGCTCTTCCGTTCCAGTAAACGGGCGAGCGAGCGGGCGACGTTTCCAAATCCGATGAACGACAGACGGTAGTGCGGCATGACTGGCTCCTGTTTGATGGATTGCGTCCCGAATTATACGCTCACACCGGAAATGCCGGGTGATGTTTCAAAGGGATGCCCATGCATGTTTTGATAACAGGGAAATCCTGTGATCGTTAAACAGTCTGCGAAGGCGACGGCATTCAAGAGGCCGGTGGATATGAAAGAAAGGAAATGAGATGGCCAGGTGTGAAGTCTGCGGAAACGAATATGACAAATCTTTTACCGTGATGGTGGGGGACGAGAGGCATGTATTCGATAGCTTTGAGTGCGCGATCCATGCGCTGGCGCCCAAATGTGCCCACTGCGGCTGCATGATCATCGGCCATGGCATGGAGGTGGGAGACGGCGAGTTCTACTGCTGCGCCCACTGTGCCAGCCAGCACGGTGTACAGGAGCTGGAGGATCGTGTCCAGCACAATGGCAGATAAATCTAAAGACGGAGCATGCTCCGTCTTTAGATTATAGAGGAGGCCACGGCATGGCCCGCCGGTCCCGAGGCTGGCGAGGGAAGACTCCTTTTTTGACAAGGGTCTCTGCTCGGGCGCAGAGAGCGGAGATTTCGCCTGGGCTGAGATAAGGCTTCAGGTCGGCCAGCAGTTTTCGGCTGGGGCCGAGGCGGCTGAGCAGATCGGCAGGGATCTTTTGTCCGCCGAAGTCCCACAGAACCGTCCTGAGTTTTTCATCCTCATGGAAACAGATCCCATGATCGATCGCGTAAAGTTTGTGGGTCTTCTTCTCAAAGAAGATATGCCCGCCTTTGCGGTCGGCATTGTTGATCAGCAGGTCGAAGAGCGCCAGGGGACGCAGGAGCTGCCGGTCTGTATCCGAGAAATTGAAGTAGTGATAGTCCGGGTCGTAATCGATGTACTCCTGCAGCGAACCGGCACCATGCGGACCGTCGCTGCGCAGCGTGGTAAACGGGACGATATTGAAGCCCAGCGCCTCACTGACCAGGTAGGCCGCGACTTCGCGTTTGGCAAGCGTGTTTTCAGGAAAATCCCAAAGCGGCTGCTCGCCGCGGGTTGGCTTGTAAACAGCCGGATAGACATTCCCTTCATAATTTACGTTCACAAGGAAGGTGTAATTTGAGCCCAGGATGAATTGTCCCTTGAGCTCGTAATCACCACATTGCAGTGCTGTTTTTAGTATTTCAGTTACCATAATCGATTGAGTTTATCAAACTCAAATTACTTCCTGAGGGAAGAAAACCATAATATTCATGATTTCTTTGTACGGTTGATATCAGCGCCGGGCTGTCTCTGCGGGGCACTCATAAAAATCTGACTTTGAAAGGTGTTCTCACACTGTTCAACGAGTTGAGGTTTTGGATGTGACACTTGTTTTATCACGACATTATTTAAAAGGAGAAGCCTTGCATGATTTCAGCAAGGCGTTCAGTCAGGCTTCTCTAGTGCTTGTACCCGTTCTTCTTCGGACAGAAATGCCCCTCCGGCTCCATGGGCTGGCCGCACTGTGGACAGACGGGACGGCCGCGCGAAGCAACCTCCACGCCCCAGCGCGCCAGCATCCGGACCTGGCTGCGCGAGGCCCAGAAGCGGACTACCGCGGCAGTCTCCGGATCCTCCTCCTCGGTCAGCAGCTCCTTGGTGAAGACGACCACCCGGTCACGGTCCTTGTCGTAGCCAAGGCCGATCTCGCCGACCCGGAAGAGCGGATCGACAGGCGGGTTGATATGCATGATCTCCTCGACGTAATCGCCGGAGGCCTCGTCCAGTTCCGGGTTCTGCTCGGCGACCTGGGAGAGGAACTGCTCGATCCCGATTGCCATGGACTGCAGCTGGGCCTTCTCGATGATGACGGTGATGGTGCGCTGGTCCTGATAGGCTTGCAGATAAAACACGCGTTGGCCCGGTTTCCCGATGGCATCCGCAGTAATGTGGTCACAGGGGTCTACATCAATTTCAAAACGTGGCATATGTTACCTTCACCTGATGAGTATACCAGACCCATAAAGTATAATTCAAATACCTTTGCCAAAGGAGAGAGTCAAGGGATTCTTAAAGTCTGGAATTTTGAGAAGACCAAAAGGAGAGAGTTATGTACGATCCAAAGAAATTGGATGAGTTGCAGCGTTCCGTGGACAATTGGAAGGAAACCACTTTACAGAAAGCCTTAAAATCCCTGCCTGAGAGATCCGACGAGTTCATCACAACCTCTTCCGAGCCGATCAACCGGCTCTACACACCGCTCGACGTGGCCGACATGGACTACGCCTCCGACCTGGGGCTGCCCGGCGAGTACCCGTTCACGCGCGGCGTCCACCCGACGCTGCACCGCTCCAAGCTGTGGACCATGCGCATGTTCGCCGGGTTTGGCACTGCAGAAGAGACGAACGCACGCTTCAAATACTTACTTGAACAGGGGCAGACCGGTCTATCCATTGCCTTCGACCTGGCAACGTTGATGGGTTATGACACCGACCAGCCCGAGGCGCTTGGAGAGTTTGGCAAGTGCGGCGTGGCAGTCTCCTCTTTAAAAGATATGGAAATCCTGCTCGATGGCATCCCGCTGGACAAGGTCTCCACGAGCATGACGATCAACTCGCCGGCCGCCATCATCTGGGCCATGTATATTGCCGCCGCCGAGAACAAGGGCGTGCGCCCCGACCAGCTGCGCGGCACGATCCAGAATGACATTTTGAAGGAATTTATTGCCCAAAAGGAATATATCTTCCCGCCTGAACCGTCGATGCGGCTGGTGGTGGATACGATGGAGTTCGGCTCGCAAAAGGCCCCCCAGTGGAATACCATCTCGATCAGCGGCTATCACATCCGGGAAGCGGGCTCGACTGCCGCGCAGGAGCTGGCTTTCACCCTGGGCGACGGGCTGGAGTATGTCCGCTGGGGCATCGCCCGCGGCATGGATGTGGACGAGTTCGCCCCGCGCCTGTCCTTTTTCTTCAATGCGCACAACGATTTCTTCGAGGAGATCGCCAAGTACCGGGCTGCACGCCGCATCTGGGCACGCGAGATGCGCGAGACGTTCGGGGCCAAGAATCCCCGCTCGTGGCTGCTGCGCTTCCATACGCAGACGGCCGGGGTCAGCCTCACCGCCCAGCAGCCGGAGAACAATGTCGTGCGGGTTGCCCTCCAGGCTCTCGCCGCCGTCCTGGGCGGCACGCAAAGCCTGCATACCAATTCCCTGGATGAGGCCCTGGCGCTGCCCTCTGAACACGCGGTGACCATTGCCCTGCGCACCCAGCAGATCATCGCCGAAGAATCGGGCGTAACGAATACCGTGGATCCGCTCGGCGGCAGCTTCTTTGTCGAGGCCCAGACCGACCGGATCGAGAAGCAGGCCTACGACTACTTCCACCGGGTGGAGGACCTGGGCGGCGTGATCCCCGCCATTGAAAAGGGATTCTTCCAGGGCGAGATCTCCGATGCTGCCTACCGCTACCAGCGTGAGATCGACCAGGGCATTCGCAGGATTGTGGGCCTGAATGCCTATGCTGAGAAAAAGCCGCTCACCGTTCCGATTCTTGAGATGGACCCCCGGGGGTATGAGCGGCAGGTCAATCGCTTGCAGGAGTTGCGCCGTACCCGCGACAACGGCCGCGTTGGACAAACGCTCGATCATCTGCGCGTTGCCTTACAAGGGACGGAAAATACCATGCCATATTTGATGGAATGTGTCCATGCCTATGCAACCCTGGGCGAGATCATCCCGGTGATGAAGGAAGAGCTGGGGGTGTATGAGGAACCGACGATGATATGAGGGGGCAGGTCTCAATATCAGGTGCGGGGTTTCAGGAGTCAGGTTGATCTGGCGAGGGAGCGTTTGATGCCGCCGATCAGGGCCTTGGTTACCCCGGCTTGTTCGTAATGCTCTTTGAGTTGCTGCTCTCTTGTTCCAAACAAACTTGTAAATTCAATTTAATTTCCCACGATTTTGTGTGAAGTTGTACAATAGTGTCTTAAATGCGTACTATTCTTCATGGAGGCTGATATGAGCAATGGAACAAAAGGAGTGATCGGCATTCTGACCGGCGGCGGCGATGTTCCGGGACTGAATCCGGCGATCCGGGCGGTCACTATTCGGGCAACACGTGAAGGCTACAAGGTCATTGGGATTCGCCGCGGCTGGGCCGGGCTGATCGATACGATCCGCGATCCGCAGGTCGATAACAGCAACAACTTCCAGATCCTGACCGAGGAAATCGTCAATCGGGCCGGGCGCACCGGGGGTACATTCCTGCACACCTCCCGAACGAATCCGGCCAAGGTCAAGCGTGACCGGGTTCCCTCCTGGCTGCAGGAAAAATACTCCGGCGAGGTCAACGACCTGACCGAGGAGGTCCTTAAGAATATTGATTACCTGGGCATCGATTATCTCATTCCCATCGGCGGCGATGACACCCTAAGCTACGGCGTTCGCATGTACCAGGAAGGCATGAAGGTGGTTGCCATTCCCAAGACCATGGATAACGATGTCCCCGGCACCGATTACTGCATTGGCTTCAGTACCTGCGTAACCCGGACCATTGAAATGGCCAACAGCCTCCGCACGGTTGCCGGCTCGCACGAGCGCCTCATGATCCTGGAAGTCTTTGGGCGCTATGCCGGATTTTCTGCGATGCTCCCGGCCATGGCGGGCGCATCCCATCGCTGTGTGATCCCCGAATATAAATTCAACATCGACCGCCTGGCCGACCTGTTGATGTACGACCGCAAGCACAATCCCAGCCGCTATTCGGTGGTGCTGGTCTCGGAGGGTGCCATGTTCGAAGGCGGCGAGATGGTCTTCGAGGATCGCACGACCGATGCGTTTGGCCACATGAAACTGGGCGGCATTGGCGATCTGATCTCAGCCAGTTTAAAGGAAAGGACAGCCACGTACAATGACGGCCGCAGCGTGGACACAGTCAACCAGAAGCTCGGCTACCTGGTCCGCTGCGGCGACCCGGACGCGATCGACTCAATCGTCCCGATGGCCTATGGCAACCTGGCCCTCGATCTGATCCTGAAGAAGACTCACGGCCGCCTGGTGGTGCTGAAGAACGGACGCTATGACAACATCCCCGTGGACATCGTCACCAGCCGCAAGAAGACTGTCAACGTGGAGCGCTTCTACAACACCGACCGCCTGCGCCCGAAGTTCGAGAGCTTCGAGATGACGCCGCTGTTCATTATGACCAGCGAGTCATTTTAGGACCCTTATAAATAAATTTCGTCCTTGCGAGGTGGGCGCCTTTTGCCCGACGAAGTAATCCAATATCTGGCACACCAGGATATTGTTTAAGGGATTGCTTCGCCGCCCGACTACGGCGGCTCGCAATGACGAAGCTTTGGTTTTTAATAACGCGGTAATCCTACCGCGTTATTTTATTCTTCTCTTTTGATCTGGAACGAATCGAAATCCCGGGCTACAACCGAATTGGGGAAGATGGCCTGTGCTTCCTTTAGCACATCCTTTTCACGATAGCGCCGTGAAATGTGCGTGATGATCAGCTTCTTGACGTTTGCCTTGATTGCCAGCTCGGCAGCCATGCGGGCAGTTAAGTGGGAATACATGCGCGCCATCTCAGCCTCCTCCTCAATGTAGGTGGATTCGATCACCAGCGCGTCTGCATCCCGGCAGAATTCAAGGATATCGTCCGTGCGGCCGGTATCGCCCACAACGACGAGCTTTACCCCTTTTTGCAGCGACCCCAGCACCTCCTCCGGTTGGACGCGGCGGCCGTCGGGGAGAGTGATCTCCTGGCCATCCACCAGCAGACGGCGCTCAGGGCCGAACGGGACGCCCAGCGCATCCGCTTTTTCAGCCAGGAACGGACGGCGTGCCTTGCCTTCGAAAACATAGCCCAGGCAGTCCGGTCCACGGTGGGTGACGGAGAAGGCGCTGACGGTGAAGCTGTCGGTCTCAAAGAACAGGCCGGGCTTGATCTCGTTCATACGGACCGGCATGGGCGCCTGGTTGCCGCGCAGGACCACTCCGTAGACCAGGTCATGGACCCGGTCCAGCGTGGTGCGGCCTGCAAAGATATCCAATTCTTCGATCGCCTCCCAGCGCATGAAGGTGGACATCAGGCCGCCCAGCCCAAGGATATGGTCAAGATGGCCGTGGGTGAGCAGGATGCGGGTCAGGTTCTTGAAGCCAGCGCCCGACTGTAGGATCTGGCGCTGGGTGCCTTCACCGCAATCCACCAGGAAGCGATATTCATCGTGCTTGATGATTTGTGCCGATAATCCCCGCTTGGCAGACGGTGCGGAAGCGGATGTTCCGAGGAAGAGTATTTCAAACAAGATAATTTCCTTAAGTGCGAGGTCGGATAATTTTACCCTACAGACTGCCGGTTATGAGCAGTCCTGCCAGGAATGATGAACCGCGGAGGATATAACGTTCACAGGGTTTTTAGACATGCTTGCTTGTTATGCGAGCAATACGGCTTCATAACTGAAAACTGGGCCGGAAAAGAAAACAGACCATTTGTGCTATACTTTACCAGGTGCCGCATTCCTTTATTTACTTTTTACTTGAATTCCATTTCCCTGCTCTACGCAATCAGCAAACTTATCTATGAGATAAGCGGTAAAAGCATGCCACTCAAGACGCCTCCTCCCCCCTCGAAATCAAGTGGAAAGCCTGCCGGAAAGGCCGGAGGCTCCGCTTCCTCCACCCGGGGAAAGGGCAAGCCTGCGCCCGCGAAGAGAAAAACATCCTCGTCTCCGCCGCCGCCGGACGTGCCCTCCGTAAGCTGGTGGAACGCCCTCACCGACGAGCGGAAACTGGATGTCGTCGGCATTGTCATGGCGCTGGTGGGGCTGGCGACCACACTGATCCTGTTCTCGGCCCAGCAGAGCGACTTTACGGGGAGTTTGCTGCTCGTCCTGCGCCAGGCGATCGGCTGGGGCGTTTACATCCTGCCCATCGGCATGATCATCATGGGTTTTTGGCTCATCTTCCGCCGCATCGAAAAGCTCCCCCGGCTCTCGCTGGAACGATTCATTGGATTGGTGCTGCTATTCCTTTGGCTGCTCACGGTCATGCAGGCCATTGTCCCGGCCGAGATGCGCAGCCAGGCAGCAGCGGAGGGGATCGGCGGCGGTTATGTAGGGAATTTCTTTGCCAGCTTCCTCTTTACTGCTTTCGGAGACCTGGGCGTCCTGGTCATCCTGCTGGCGTGGCTGCTGCTGACGATCACGATGATCTTCAACGTTACCGTGCACGATCTTTTCAGATGGGTGCCCCCGCTTACCGCCGGGTTTCGAAGGTGGATGGGCAGCCGGCTGAACTCCCGGCCCGCCAGGGTCCCCGCTTCAACTGGGCCAGAAGTGGCATCCAACGGCTTTACGCCGCTGAACCGGCCCCAACCAATAGTTACGAATGAAATACCAGGCAAGCCCGTTACCACGGTCAAATCTCCGGAGGCGGTGATCCAGTGGAAGCTGCCGGATGTCAAGCAGGTGCTGATTTCCGGTGCTGCGCCTGCGGTCAATGAGGAGTTCATCCAGCAGCGCTCCCGCCTGATCGCAGAGACGCTAGCTTCGTTTGGAGCGCCGGTGCAGGTGGTGGAGATCAACCGCGGTCCGACGATCACCCAGTTCGGCGTGGAGCCGCTCTACCTCGAGACACGCACGGGACGCATCAAGGTGCGGGTCAACAAGATCGCCTCGCTGGCCGACGATCTGGCGCTGGCCCTGGCCGCCCCGCGCATCCGCATCCAGGCGCCCGTGCCGGGTCACAGCTACGTGGGCATCGAAGTGCCCAACGACGAGATGACCATGGTCTCGCTGCGCGATATCCTGGAAAGCGACAACTTCCAGCGCAACAAGAGCACCCTGCGCATGGCGCTCGGCCGGGATGTGACCGGGCACCCGATCACCACCTCGCTCGAGAACATGCCGCACCTGCTGATCGCCGGAACGACCGGCTCCGGTAAATCGGTGTGCGTCAACTCGATCCTGGTCAGCTTCCTGATGTACAACACGCCGGACGATCTGCGCCTGATCCTGGTCGACCCCAAGCGCGTGGAAATGACCGGCTACAACGGCATCCCGCACCTGTTATCACCTGTGGTGGTCGACATCGACCGCGTGATCGGCGCACTGCAGTGGATGACGCGCGAGATGGACAAGCGCTACCATATGTTCGCCCAGGTCGGCTCTCGTAACATCGCCGACTACAACACCAAGATGAAGCTGCAGGGCGGCAAGAAGCTGCCGTTCCTGGTGATCGTGATCGACGAGCTGGCGGACCTGATGCTGGTCGCCCCGGGAGAGACCGAGCAGACCATCACCCGCCTGGCGCAGCTCGCACGTGCCACCGGCATCCACATGATCCTGGCCACACAGCGTCCCTCCGTGGACGTGGTGACCGGTTTGATCAAGGCCAACTTCCCGGCCCGCATCGCCTTTGCGGTCGCCTCCAACACCGACAGCCGCGTCATCCTCGACCAGCCCGGTGCGGAGCGCCTGCTCGGGCGCGGCGATATGTTGTTCCAGGCTCCGGATGCTCCGTCTGCAGCGCGCCTGCAGGGCGTGTTTGTGTCCGACCAGGAGATCCAAAACCTGGTGGAGTTCTGGCGTACCCAGGTTGGCGCTCCCAATCCCTACGCGGCCCCCGGGGCGCCCATTGACATTCCGCGTTCTGACATTCCACTTAAGCAAACGGAAATGTTTGAAGACATGACCCCTGCGGATTCCAATAGCGACCCTCTCCTTCCGGAAGCGATCGACCTTGTCCGCCGCGAGGGACGCGCCTCCGTATCCATGCTGCAGCGCCGGATGAGGATCGGCTACACCCGCGCTGCCCGCATCGTGGACATGATGGAGGACAAGGGCATAGTGGGTCCACCCGAAGGCACCACCCAACTCCGGCAGATCCTGGACTACGGCCCCACCATACCACCCAAGGATGACGGCCAGTAGATCCTAAAGGCCTTCGCCCGCGATAGGTTTCCGGCCCTTTGCGAAGGGCTTGCATGGCTGTTGTGCTTTTCCCGCAGGCGACGTTGGGCTCTTAAAACTTGATGTATAATTTCACCTACGCCCTGGTAGTTCAATGGATAGAACAAGGCACTCCTAAGGCTTAGATGTGGGTTCGATTCCCGCCCGGGGCATCCTCTTACGAAATGTTAATCCAACAAACCTTGCTTTGTTCCATGGGATAGAGTAATATAGAAAGCGACGAACACTAGGGTGCCCCCCTCACCCTGGTGTTCGTCATTTAATGCCATAATTTAACGTCCCGATGGTCCCGCTTCCTGTGAATTTTGGAAGGACCTTCGGGACGTTGTGTAATTAATTCTTTGTAACTTTCAGCAGGGCCTCCCGAAAGCGCTCGATCTCATCCACGGTGTTATAGTGAACCGGCCCCACACGGACCATGCCGCCGGCTTCGAGCAGTCCCATTCGCTCCACGATTGCCAGGGCGTAGTTGTGCCCGTTCCAGACGTAGATACCCTCATTCCCAATTGCATTGGCGATCTTTTCAGGATCCTTGCCTTCAAACGTAAACGAAACGGTGGGTACGCGCTCGTCGAGCCGGTCCAGGTCGGTCACGCCGTGGATCCTTGTCCCCGGCACGGATTGGACAGCCTGGATCAGTGCCCTGGACAGGGTATGCTCGTAATCCCGGACCACGGAGGCCGCCTGCTTGAACGCCAGGCGGCGTCCCGAAAAGCCCCTGTCCTGCCAGGCTTGGGCCTGCTCGCCGCCAAACTGGTTTCCCAGCCACTCGAAATATTCCAGGGCCCCGAGCACACCGGCGATGCCTTCGTGATTCTGCGTGCCGGTCTCGAATTTATAGGGCGGCTCATTTGAAGCCGGACGAACCTTATATGCCTTGAGCTCGTTAAGCAGGTCATATTTCCCGTACAGCGCGCCGGCGTGAGGACCGAAAAATTTGTAGGATGAGCAGACCAGGAAGTCACAGCCGATCTCCTGCACGTCGATCGCTCCATGCGGGGCATACTGCACGGCGTCGATGTATACCAGCGCGCCGGCGTCCTTGGCCATTTGGGTCAGCTTTTTTACCGGATTGATCGTTCCCACCAGGTTGGATGCGTATCCGAAGGCAGCGATCTTGGGCTTCTTCTCCAGGGCCCGGGCAAAGTCGTCCAGGTCGAGGGTGCCCTGTTCCACATCGATATCCACCCAGAGCAGGTTGCAGCCGCGGTCCTCGGCGATCAGCATCCAGGGCGAGATGTTGGCATCGTGATCGAGGCGGGTCACCAGAAGGTTATCGCCTGGCTGCAATGTCCGCGCCAGGGAGCGCGACATATGCAGGGTCAGTGTTGTCATGTTGTTGCCGAAGATGATCTCTTCAGGACGCGATGCATTGAGGAAATCGGCCATGGCGGCATGGGCTTCGTGCAGGATCTCATCAGATTTTCGGCTGGTCGCGAACTGACCCTCGTGGTTGGCATTGCATTCAAGCAGGTAGTGGTTGATGCGCTCGAGACTTTGTTTCGAGATCTGGGTTCCGGCGGGGTTATCCAAAAAGATGGCCGGGCGGTCGAGCGAAGGGAACTGCTGGCGGACGAGGCGGACATCGAGTGTCATGGTTGACTCCTGAGGTTTGAATTGAAACGGGAATGGTTTGTATAGGTTGCCGCCTGTCTCATTAATGAGTAAACTTTTCTGGCGGATTGTAGGCTAAAATTTATATGTCAAGTGTGGAAACGTGGCGGTACCATGTATTCGATTGTACTCCACCGAAAGGAACACCCATGTTTGAGAATATCCTGCTGGCCGTAGATGGATCGGAGCATGCGATGAAAGCGGCCCATGTGGCCTCCAGCCTGGCGAACGCAATGAGTTCACAAACATTGAGGATCGTGGTCGCCTATGACACCATCCCGGTGCATATTGGCGATCCCTACATGCAGAATGCACTCAATGCCCGCATCAGCGAGACGGAGGAGATCCTGCAAAGTGCCGTGCAGGTGGTCTGGGCCGTCTCGGCGCAGATCTACACCGAGATGATCGAAGGCAACCCGGCGGAGACGATCATTGAAGTGGCCAGGAACCGCAACACCGATGTGATCATCATGGGCGCGCGCGGACTGGGGAAACTTGCCGGGCTGCCTCTGGGGAGCACCAGCCAGAAGGTGCTTTCCCTGGCGCCATGTCCCGTTCTGATCGTCCGTTAGTGGGTTGTGCAGTATGTTGGGCAGGGGAATGTTTGCTGCCAGGTCAAGGTGCAGCACCAGCGCGCGAGCTGGCGCCGAATGAGGGGGAGGATCGGCGGGCGGTTAAACTTTGAAGGGTGTCTTAAT